>NZ_JBSHAM010000121.1:0-8444 GCF_053611505.1 Amycolatopsis sp. NPDC054798
GTATCGGGGTGCAGGGCGGGGTGTGGCTGCGTTGGTGGGGTTGGGCGCGCGGGCTCCGGTGGGGTGGGTGGGGCGCGGGGCTTGGGTGCGCTGGCGGGGTTGGGTTCGCGGGTGGCGGTTGAGTGGTGGGTGGGGGCTAACGCCCCAATGTGGCATTGGGTGCGTGGGACGCACCGAATGCCACATTGGGTGCATCTGACGCACCCAATGCCACATTGGGGGCGTCGCTGCCGCCCGGGCGGGGGCGGGCCGTGAAGGACTCCTTGAGGGAATCTAAGTCCGGGAAGGGGTCCTTCACGGGCGGCAGAAGTTCGTGAGGGGAACCCTGAGGGAATCTGGGGCTGTGAAGGTGGCCCTCACGGAATCGCGGGTGCATGTGAGTCCACAATGGACCCAGTTGTAGCGGAGCCAGGTGCGGAGGGGGTCGTGAGTGGCGATGCCGGTTAGAACCGGCATGGGCACTCGCGAGGATGGCCACGGAGGCCGCGCGGCTCTAGGCTCTGCGTATGGGAACTCGCCAGGTTTCGCGCAGTGCGGTGGTCGCTGCTGCGCCGGAACGGATTTTCGCGTTGCTGGCCGATCCTGCTCAGCATCCGCTCATTGACGGGTCGGGCACTGTGCGGGCCAGTCGCGGGTCGGCGCCGGATCGGTTGTCGCTGGGGGCGCGGTTCGGCATGGAGATGCGGATGGGGGCGCCGTACCGGATTCAGAACACTGTGGTGGAGTTCGAGGAGAACCGGCTGATCGCCTGGCGGCATTTCGCCGGGCATCGGTGGCGCTGGCTGCTCGAGCCGGCGGGGGAGGGGCGCACCGAGGTCACCGAGACGTTCGATTGGTCTACCGCACGGTCGCCGCTGGCGATTCGGGTGCTGGGGTTTCCCAAGCGCAACGCCGAGGCCATCGAGAAAACTCTCGCCCGGCTGGGCGGGATGTTTCCTGGCTGACCTCGGCGTCGCGAGAGGGAATCAGCGGAAGCTGATCTGCAGCACCGGTTCGCTGGTTTCGGAGAAGAAGTCGTTGCCCTTGTCGTCGATGACAATGAACGCGGGGAACTCTTCGACCTCGATTTTCCAGACCGCTTCCATGCCGAGTTCGGCGTACTCGAGGACGTCGACCTTCTTGATGCAGTCCTTCGCCAGCCGTGCGGCGGGGCCGCCGATCGAGCCGAGATAGAAGCCGCCGTGTTCCTTGCACGCGGCGGTGACCTGCTTCGAGCGGTTGCCCTTCGCCAGCATCACGAGCGAACCGCCCGCGGCCTGGAACTGGGCGACGTACGAGTCCATCCGGCCGGCGGTCGTCGGGCCGAACGAGCCGGACGCGTAGCCGTCGGGGGTCTTGGCCGGGCCCGCGTAGTACACCGGGTGGTCGCGGAGGTACTGCGGCATCTCCTCGCCGGCGTCGAGGCGCTCGGCGATCTTGGCGTGCGCGATGTCGCGCGCCACGACCAGCGGGCCGGTCAGCGACAGCCGCGTCTTCACCGGCAGTTGCGCCAGCTGCGCGCGGATCTGGTCCATCGGCTGGTTGAGATCCACCGACACGACCTCGTCGGACAGGTCGTCCTCGGTGACGTCCGGCAGGAAACGGGCCGGGTCGCGTTCGAGCTGCTCGATGAACACGCCCTCGCTCGTGATTTTCGCCTTCGCCTGGCGGTCGGCCGAGCACGAGACCGCGACGCCGACCGGGCAGCTCGCGCCGTGCCGGGGCAGGCGGATCACGCGGACGTCGTGGCAGAAGTACTTGCCGCCGAACTGGGCGCCGATGCCGAACTGGCGCGTCATCTCCAGCACCTGCTGCTCGAGGTCGCGGTCGCGGAACGCGTGGCCCAGCTCGGAACCCTCGGCGGGAAGGTTGTCGAGGTAGCGCGCGGAGGCGAGCTTCGCGACCTTGAGGTTGAACTCGGCCGACATGCCGCCGACGACGATCGCCAGGTGGTACGGCGGGCACGCGGCGGTGCCCAGGCTGCGCAGCTTCTCGTCCAGGAACCGGGCGAGCCGCTTCGGGTTCAGGACGGCCTTGGTTTCCTGGTACAGGAACGTTTTGTTGGCGCTGCCGCCGCCCTTGGCCATGAACAGGAACTCGTACGACGGGTCCGTCGCGTCAGTGTCTTTGTGATACAGCTCGATCTGCGCCGGGAGGTTCGTTCCGGTGTTGCGCTCTTCCCAGAAGTTGATCGGGGCCATCTGCGAGTAGCGCAGGTTCAGCTGCTGGTAGGCGTCGAAAATGCCCTGCGACAGCGCCCGCTCGTCGTCGCCGCCGGACAGCACGCCCTCGGTGCGCTTCCCGATGACGATCGCGGTGCCGGTGTCCTGGCACATCGGCAGCACGCCGCCTGCCGAGATGGCCGCGTTGCGGAGCAGGTCCATCGCGACGAAACGGTCGTTGCCGCTGGCTTCGGGGTCGTCGACGATCGCGCGCAGCTGCTGCAGGTGTGACGTGCGCAACAGGTGCTGGATGTCGGTGATCGCCGTGCGCGCGAGCGTCGTCAGCGCCTCCGGATCGACCTTCAGAAACTTCCGCCCGGCGGCCTCGACGGTCTCGACGCCGTCGGCGGTGACCAGCCGGTACTCGGTGGTGGTGTCCTTGCCGAGCGGCAGGACTTCGGTGTGCTGGAACGTGGTGGGCGGCACAGCGAGGCTCCTTTGCCCTGATCGGGATTGGCTCACGGTACTCAGCGGGTTCCGCCCGGTCGCACCGGCGCGGGGGCGCTGTGGGGTAGCGCACGCCGCGGGCGCGTCCGCGAGTTCGAGCGCGGGCATGGTCGGGAGGCCGGGCCCACCCCGACGGACCCGACCTCCCGGGGAAAGCGGACCGGATGCGCACACATCCGCCCCGCGTGACTAACGGGACCCCGCCGGCGCGTTGACCGGACGCCGCACGGCGGGAGTCGCGAACGCTTGCTACCCACCGCCCAGAACCGCCAAACGCGAACGAGACGCTAATTCCACGATCGGGTGCGCGGAGTGGTGACGGGATTGCGCTGGGTGTCATCAGCAACCGGATCAAAGGGATAAATCAGGGCACGGAAGGAGGAATATGCGCTCTTTAGGAGGCTGAAGTGGCCAATGGGGCTGAGGGGGCTCTTGGGGCTGGTGAGGGTGATGTGGCGATTTGTCGGCACTGTGGACGGCTCCTGAAGAGGCGGGCGGCCCGGCGAAATCCGGGGCCGGACACGGCAAAACCCCCGGTCCGGAATCCGGATCGAGGGTTCTGGCGCAACCAGCGGCGCGAGCCGCTTCCCACCGAAACAATCTTCTGGCCGAGGGTCTCCGTCCCGCCTGACCGGGCCCCACCCGGTCCCCAACGGAAGCCCCGACCTTGCCTGCCCGCGTGCTCGCCGCGACCCGGCTCACCGGACCCCACGCCCGGTCAGCCGCGTCCGGCAGCCCGAAATCAGCCCGCCGGCAGGCTTTCCCGCCCTCCCCGGGACTTGGGCCCCGAACCCCGGCCCCGGAGAGGGAAGAAACTCAGCTGGCGTACGCCCGCAGCCGGTCGGCCCGCTCGCCCTGGCGCAGCTTCGCCATGACCTCGCGCTCGATCTGCCGCACACGCTCACGCGACAGGCCGAAGTGCTTGCCGATCTGGTCGAGCGTCCGCGGCTGGCCGTCGTCGAGGCCGTAGCGGAGCCGGATGACGTGCTGTTCGCGGTCGTCCAGCGTCGCCAGGACCCGGCGGAGGTCGTCCTGCAGCAGGCCGGAGATGACGGCGCTTTCGGCGTCGGTCGCCTCCGAGTCCTCGATGAAGTCGCCCAGCGGGGCGTCCTCCTCGGTGCCCACCGGCATGTCGAGGCTCACCGGGTCGCGGGACTGGTCGAGCAGGTCCGAGATCTTGTGCACCGGAATGCCCGATTCGGCGCTCAGCTCCTCGTGCGTCGCGTCGCGGCCCAGCTGCTGGTGCAGGTCGCGGCGGATCCGGGCCAGCTTGTTCACCTGTTCGACCAGGTGGACCGGCAGCCGGATGGTGCGGCCCTGGTCCGCCATGCCGCGGGTGATGGCCTGGCGGATCCACCACGTGGCGTACGTGGAGAACTTGAACCCCTTGGAGTAGTCGAACTTCTCCACCGCGCGGATCAGGCCCAGGTTCCCCTCCTGGATCAGATCGAGCAGCGGCATGCCCCGTCCGGTGTAGCGCTTCGCGAGCGACACCACGAGCCGGAGGTTGGCCTCCAGCAGGTGGTTCTTCGCCACGTGGCCGTCGCGCATCAGCGCGCGCAGCTCCTTGCGGCGCTGCGGCGTGAGGTCCTCGGCGGTGTCGAGCATGTGCTGGGCGAAGACCCCGGCTTCGATCCGCTTCGCCAGCTCGACCTCGTCGGCCGCGGTGAGCAGCGCGGTCTTGCCGATGCCGTTCAGGTACACGCGCACCAGGTCGGCGGCGGGGCTCTGGGCGTCGAGGTCGGCGTCGGTGAGCGCCCCCACGCTCGGACGCTCCTCGGTCTGCTGTGCTGGAATCCCGCGCTCGCGAATCCCGCGCGCTTCGCGTTCGAGAGTCTGGACTGACATTCTGCCTCCCCGGTCACGGGCTGAACGTGTCTCGCCGGCGCCTGCGGGACGGGGCCTGTGGAATCCCGTGTCCGCGGGCCCAGCCGGCTTGGCTGGACACCGGTCTCAACGCTCCGGGAAGGTGAAACGTTCCCGGCTCGCTGAAATGAGGACGGGCGTACCCGCCTCGCGGTTGCTCCACCAAAACTGAGGTTTTGCTGAGAACCGCTCCGCTCCGGGAAAAGCGTGCGAATCGCGCGCTGTGCCTTCGATGTTACGCGGGCTCATCCAATGTGGTCTAGACCTCAACGAGAACGGTGAACGGGCCGTCGTTCACGCTTTCCACCGCCATCTCCGCGCCGAACCGTCCGGTCGAGACGGTCGCGCCGCGGCCGCGCAGTTCCGCCACCACGGCGTCCACCAGCGGTTCGGCGATTTCCGGCCGGGCGGCGGCGGTCCACGACGGGCGACGGCCCTTGCGGGTGTCGCCGTAGAGCGTGAACTGCGACACCACGAGCAGCGGAGCCCCGGTCGTCGCGCACGATTCTTCGTCGCGCAGCAGCCGGAGTTCGTGCAGTTTGCGGGCCATCGTCCCGGCTTTTTCGAGATCGTCGTCCCGGTGCACGCCCAGCAGCACGAGCAGGCCCGGTTCCTTGATCTCCCCGGAAATTTCCCCCGCGACGGTCACGCTCGCGCGGGTGACCCGCGCCGCTACCGCCCTCACTGCGGCGAACCCGGCACGAGCATGCCGTGCCGCACAAGTTCGCGGACGATCGGCAAAGCCGCAGCGGTCAGTTCGGCCGAATCGAGGCCCTGCGCGGCGGACAGCAGGTCCAGCAAATCCGACAGCGGCAGCGCGCCGCGGCAACCGGCCAGCAGCCGCGTCGTGAGTTCGTCGACCTCGTGCTGCCAACCCGGTCCGTCGGTGCGATGCAACCGCCGCACGGTCGTTTCCCAGCCTTCGTCGCCGGGGGAGTCGACGCGTTCGAGCAGCACTGTGTCGGGTACCCGGAACGCTACGTCCAACACATTGTCGCCGTGCGTACGCAGCCACTCGACGCGATCGAGCCAGTTCGCTGCTTCAGGGCCCAACGGGTCGTCGTAAGCCTGTCGCAGGTCTTCGCAGACGACAGTCGGCGTCTGATCGTTTGCGCGCCGCAGCGTCACGAAGCCGAATCCGATGCCCTGTACGTCGTTTTCGGTGAACCAGTCGAGCCACGCCGCGGCCTTGGCCCGGCCTTCCGGCGAGCGCGGGTCGATGCCTTCGTCGCGCAGCCAGGTGCCCACGTACAGCCCGGGGTCGGCGACGTCGCGCTGTACGAACCAGGCGTCGGTCTCGGGCGGCAGCCAGCGCGCGACGCGGTCGCCCCAGTCTTCGCCGCGTCGGTGCAGCCAGGACGCGAGGAGCTGACCGGTGCCGCCGTCGTTGAGGAAGCTCGGCAGCTGACGCACGACCAGCGCGCTCGCATCGTCGCCGGCCAAGCCGGAGTCGCGGTAGGTGTAGTCGACGCGCGGCGGGCCGACCACGAATGGCGGATTGCACACGACCTGGTCGAACCGGCGGCGCGCGACCGGCGCGAACCACTCGCCGCGCAGCAGTTCGACCTCCAGCTCGTTCAGCCGGAACGTGCCCGCGGCCAGTGCGAGCGCGCGGGCCGACACGTCGGTCGCGGTCACTCGCTGAGCGTGCCGGGTCGCGTGCAGCGCTTGGACGCCGTTGCCGGTGCCCAGGTCGAGCAGGGTGCCGACCGGGCGGCGGCTGGTCGCGCGGATCAGGCTGAGCGACGCGTGCCCGACGCCGAGCACGTGGTCCTCGGGCACGACGTGGCCGAGCATGTCGGCGTCGAGATCGGAGACCACCCACCATGAGCCGTCCTCGTCGCCGTGCGGGCGGATGTCGAGCGCGGCGCGGAACTCGTCCCCGACGGGCCGCAGGATGCCCGCGGCCACCGCGTCGTCCGCGGTGAGCGGCGCGAACGCCGACGAGACGGTCTTCTCCGGCTCGGCGAGACCGAGCAGGAACAGCCGGATGAAGGTGCCGAGATCCCCGGCGTCGAGGCTTGCGCGGCGCGCGGGTTCGGGCTCGCCGCGGCCGAGCGCTGTGTGCGCTGCGCCGCCGAGCGCGTCGACGACGCCGTCAGCGTCGTAGCTGGCGCGTCGGAACGCTTCGCGCAGCCGTGCGCAGACGTCGTCGGAAAGGTCAGGAAGAGGCGTGTTCGTGCTCACGGTGGGTAAGCCTGCCACGATGAGCATCGTGACCACCGAGACCACCGAGCGTGTCCTGGCTCCGCTTGAAGCGGCACTGCCGGAGCTTGAAGCGCTGTACGTCGATCTGCACCGTCATCCCGAGCTGGCGTTCACCGAAACCCGCACGGCAGCAGAGCTAGCCCGACGGCTGACTGAAGACGGCTTCGAGGTGCACACCGGCATCGGTCGCACCGGCGTCGTCGGCGTCCTGCGCAACGGCGAAGGACCGACTGTGCTGCTTCGTGCGGACATCGACGCGTTGCCGGTCGAAGAGCAGACAGGGCTCTCGTACGCGAGCACTGCGCGCGGCGTCGACTCCGAGGGCCGCGACGTGCCGCTGATGCATGCCTGCGGCCACGACATGCACGCGACCTGGCTCTCCGGTGCCGCGCACCTTCTCGCTGCTTCGCGGGACGAGTGGTCTGGCACGCTGCTCGCGCTGTTCCAGCCCGGCGAAGAGGCTGGCGACGGTGCCGCCGGGATGGTCCGCGACGGGCTCTTCGACCGGGTCGGCCGCCCCGACGTGGTCTTCGGCCAGCACATCGTGCCTGGTCCGGCAGGGTGGGTGCTGACCCGTCCGGGCGTGATCATGGCCGCGACCGACACTCTGCGGATCACCCTGCACGGTCGCGGCGGGCACGGTTCGCGTCCGGAGACCACCGTCGACCCGGCTGTGCTGGCCGCGTCCGTGGTGCTCAAACTGCAGACGATCGTGTCGCGCGAGACCGCTGCGACCGAGCCTGCCGTGGTGACGGTCGGCTCGATGCACGTGGGGACTGCGGCGAACGTAATCGCTGACCACGCTGTGCTGGAGGTCAACACCCGCGCCTTCGACGACGCTGTGCTCGTGCGGTTGCGCAAGGCGATCGAGCGGATCGTGAACGGTGAAGCTGCTACCGCGGGCGCGCCTCAGCCGCCGACGGTGGAGGTCGTGGCGTCGTATCCCGTGACGGCGAATGACGCTGCTGCGTCGGATGAGTTGACTGAGGTGTTCCGTGGACACTTCGGTGCTGAGGCGACGATGCCCGCGCCGTTGGTCACGGGCAGCGAGGACTTCAGCGAGTTCGGGCGGGCGGCGGGGGTGCCGTCGGTGTTCTGGCTGGTTGGCGGGCTTGACGCGCAGCAAGTTATTACCGCGATGACGGAGGGGCGGTTCGAGACTGACGTGCCGTCTAATCATTCGTCCAAGTTCGCGCCGGTGCTGCATCCCACGTTGCGGACCGGGGTGGAGACGTTGGTTGTCGCGGCGTTGTCCCGGTTCGCCCGCCCGGGTGTCGCGGAAGGGCGGTGAGTGAGACGATGGAACGCGGAGGTGGTGCTGTGAACGCACCCCACGGAGCCGATCCCCGCCCCGAACCTGTGTTGATCACCGAGGCCGAGCCGTCGCTGGACGATCAGCTGGCGGCGCGGAAGCGGAAGTACGTCATCATGATGGTGTGCCGGATTCCCTGCCTCGTGCTGGCCGGGTTGACTTATCACACGTGGTGGCTGGCGATTTTGTTTTTGGTGATTTCGGTGCCGTTGCCTTGGATCGCGGTGTTGATCGCTAATGACCGGCCGCCGAGGAAGTCGGAGAAGGTTAGTCGGTATGCGCGGGACGCCCGGCAGATTGAGGGGCGGAAGCATCGGGTGATTGACGGGTGAATTCCGTCTGAGGGGGGCGGCTCGTCGCCTGGCGGCGACATTGCGCCCAGGTGAGTTGGGGGCACCCCGAAGCCAATT
>NZ_JBSHAM010000121.1:8454-20831 GCF_053611505.1 Amycolatopsis sp. NPDC054798
GCATTTTGTGTTGTCGTTGCGCGGGGGCTTCAAATGGGGGTAAATATCCTTTCAAACCCCCCCTCGAACCGCATTTGGGCTTCGTATCGGGGTGCAGGGCCGGGTGTGGCTGCGTTGGTGAGCTGGGTACGCGGGCTGCGGTTTTGCAGGTGGGCGCGGGGCTTGGGTGTTTGGTGGGGTTGGGTGCGCGGGTGCGGTTGGGTGGGCCGTGAAGGGCTCCTTGAGGGAATCTAGGGCTGTGAAGGGGCCCCTCACGGAAAGCGGGGGGTTAGGGTTGCGGGCCGATGCGGCTTACTGCCAGTGCGCCCAGTTGGGTGCCGGAGCGTAGGACGTCCACTGTGGACTTTCCGGCCAGCCAGGTGGTGAGGACGCCTGCGTCGAAGGCGTCGCCTGCGCCGGTGGAGTCGACGCAATCCGTTTCCACCGCGGGGACTGAGGCGACGCCGTTCGCGTCGATCCAGCTCGCGCCGTCCAGGCCGGCGGTGACGACCACTGCGCCGACGGTGCCTAGCAGTTCCGTGGCGGAGGCTGGGTCGGCTGAGCCGGTCAGGGCGACTAGTTCTTCGGTGTTCGGCATGAGCAGGTCGGTGCCGCGCACGTCGTCCAGGAAGGCGGCGGGGTCGTGGATGTGCGCGGCTGCTTGCGGATCCACTGAGGTGGTCAGGCCCGCTTCCTTCGCGGCGGCCAGTGCGGCGAGGCCGGCGGGGCGCGAGGACGGGTCGAGCAGGACGTAGCCGGACAGGTGCAGGTGGGTCGAGCCGGCGAGGGCGGCGGGGGTGACGTCCTCGGGGGCGAAGCGTTTGTTCGCGCCTCGGTCGGCGAGCATGCTGCGTTGGCCTTCGCCGTCGACGAGGACGACGACGCAGCAGGTCGGGGCTTCGGGGTCGGTCGCGAAGGCGCAGCGGACGCCCGCGGCCTCCAGTTCGGATTGGATCAGGCGGCCGCCGGAATCGTTGCCGATGCGGGCGATCAGGGTGGTTTCCGCGCCTAGGGAACGCAGCCACAGTGCGGTGTTCGCACCTGCGCCGCCGCCAGTGAAGCGGATGACTGCGCGGGCGTCGCCGCCGTGGGGGAGGGGTTGGTCGTGCCGGGCTACGACGTCCAGGCCGGCGTCGCCGACTACTACGATTCCGGTCACGACAGGGCCACCGCTACTTCGGTCGCCAGTTTTGCGTTGGAGAGCACCAAAGCTTCGTTCGCGTCGATGCTCACGCCCTCGCTGGCGGTGTGGAAATGTTCGAGCAGCACCGGGGTGACGTCTGCGCCGTGCACGTCGGCGTCGGCCAGTTTTGCCAGGCCTTCCTGCAAGAGGCGATCGTGCAGGGAACGGTCCATTTCGGACTCTTCGGGGATCGGGTTCGCCAGCAGGACACCGGAATTCGCGTATTCCCGGTGTGCGGAGATGACCGCGGCGGCTTGTTTCGCGTCTTCCACGCGCCAGCCGACGGGGTGGCCGGACGAGCGGAGGTAGAACGCCGGGAAGTCGTCGGTGCGGTAGCCCAGCACCGGCACCGAGTTCGTTTCCAGCACTTCCAGGGTGGCGGCGATGTCCAGCACCGACTTCACACCGGAGCACACGACCACGGTCGGCACCTTGGCGAGGACGCCTAGGTCTGCCGAGACGTCCCAGCTCTGCGCCGCGCCCAGGTGCACGCCGCCGAGGCCGCCGGTCGCGAAGACGCCGATTCCGGCTGCAGCGGCGAGCGCCGAAGTGCCGGCGACAGTGGTGGCGCCGGAGCGGCCGAGGCCGACTGCGGGGCCGAGATCGCGCAGCGACAGCTTGTCCAGGCCGGCGTCCGGGGCGCAGACGCGCTCCAGTTCGGCGGGGGAGAGGCCGATGACTGGCCGTCCGTCGAGCACGGCGATGGTGGCCGGCACGGCGCCGCCGTCCCGCACGGCTTGCTCGACCCGGCGGCCGACGTCGAGGTTCCGGCCGTGGGGAAGGCCGTGCGAAAGGATCGTGCTCTCGAGGGCGACGACGGGGTGACCGTCACGCAACGCCGAGGCGACTTCCTCGTGCACGAAGAGGGGAGTGGTCTGGGTGGTCACGAACGGACATCATCTGTGATCGCTGCGCACACTGCGGCATCGGGTCAGCTCTGCCTGCAGATTCTGGCGCGCGGCGGTCTCCCAGCGTGAGTGGGCGCTTTCGGTGAGGTACAGCGCGGGGCGGCCGAGGAGGCTTTCGAGTACCGCGGCGCGGCCGGTCGCCCAAGCGTCGTCGGGGTAGCGCGCGTACTCCTGGCGCACGTTGGCCACGTACGTCGCATACGCGGCGGGTGGTGCGCCGAGGATGGCTAGGTCGGCGTCGAGGAGGGCTGCTGCGGCTAAGTCGCCCTCGGGGGCTTCGTGGGCGGCGGTGGCGAGAACGAGCGCTTCGGCTCGATCGATGTGGGCGTCGGCAACCCCTGCGCGAGTAAGCCAGCGGCGAAGCCACTCCGCGCTGAGCTGTTCGTCTTGGCCGGGTACGGCGTCGTAGACCACGTCGTGCGCCCACGCGGCCAACACGACGACGGCGCGTTCATGAAAGGGCAGGTCGGCGGCCAAGTGCTCGGCGTCGTGCGCGACGGCGGTGGCGTGGGCGAGGTCGTGGTAGCGGCGTTGCGGTTCGCTATAGCGCGTTTCGAGGTCGGCCCAGGCGTCGTGGCCGACGCGGTGGTCGCCGCCGAGCCGGGCGAGCGAACTGTGCCAGCGGTGTGCGGACTCGTGCGGCATCCGGGCTCCTGAGGGGTCCCTTGGCAGGTCAGGCGAGCGTAGCCGGGCATTACCGCGGGCGCGGTGCTGAGGCATGATGGTGGGGTGAGCACCGAAACGCTGACCAAGCCGGAGACCGACAGCACCGAGTCGACCGACGACGACTCGCCGAAGATGTTCCACTACGTGCGCAAGAACAAGATCGCCGAGAGCGCGGTCATGGGCACGCACGTCGTGGCGCTCTGCGGCGAGGTCTTCCCGGTCACGAAGTCGCCCAAGCCGGGGTCCCCGGTCTGCCCCAGGTGCAAGAAGATCTACGAGGGCCTCCGTCCCGGCGGCGACGACTGACCCGGCTTCCCGCGCGTCCCGGTGCGCGGGAACAAAGGTGAAAATCCTTCACTCGGTGGCTGTGCATCCGGGGAGGAACTGGTAGATCTGCACTCCGGCCAGTCGCCTCCCCGCAGGAGTGTCCCCGCATGCGCGCAACCGGGATCGTGCTTTCCCTCGTCGTCCTGCTGTCCGCCTTCAGCGCCGTCGCGGCCGGTGCCGCCGACGCGGTGACCGGATGGACCACCACCGGCTCGGACCGGGCCCGTCCGCTCGACGAAAGCCAGGGCCTCGCCGTGGTCGAGCGCTCGTCCGGCACCAGCGTCCGCTACACCGGCATCGGCACGGTCGACCCGGGCCTCGCTTCGAAGGGCTGGAACCATATCGGCGACCCGGGGTCGGCGAAGGGCTGGTACGTCGAGCCCTACCAGCGCGACGACCGCGGCGCGAAACTCTTCCGCGTCGAGGCCCCGGACGGTTCCCGCGCCGACTACCAGCACGCGCTGGAATCGTGGGAGGCCAACAACAATTCGTTCGCCGCGGTGTCGCCCGACGCGCGCTGGCTGGTGTCCGGCGAATGGGGCACCATGGACCGCCTGCTCGTCTACCCGATGCCCGGCGTCGCGGCCACCGACCCCGGCCAGAACCTGCCGTACGCGTCGGCGATCCGGCTCGACCACCCGGTGCGCGACGTCCAGGGCTGCGATTTCGTGTCCGCCACCCGGCTGATGTGCTCCTCCGACGATCCGGACGGCAGCCTCTTCGGCACCACGAAACCCCTGCTGCAGGTCGATCTCTCCGGTTCGGTCTCGGGCTCCGACGTCACCGGGCACGTCACCTCGCTCGGCCAGCTTCCGCTGGAAAGCGGCTGCAGCGGCAACTTCGAGGTCGAGGGCATCGACTACGACGAACGCGACGGCACCCTGCGCGTGGTCGTCATGTCGCCCAGCGTCTGCATCGCGTTCGACAGCAAGACGTGGCGGTTCCGGCGGGGCTAGTCAGCCTCGCTGCGAGCGCCGCTCCGGGCCGGGAGACGGTTCGGAACGGCGCTCGTCCGAGGCGCGCTCGGGCCTCGCGAGCTGCACGGTCTCCGATTCGGCGTGGTTCACCTCGGCGCCGTTCTGTTCGCCAGGCTCGGCGGCGGGGTCGTTCTCGGGAAGCCGTTTGGGCCGCCGCAACGGCATCGTCGTGCGGTCCCACAGCCGGCGGCCTTCCTCGGCCCGCATCCGCTCGGTCGCGCGTTCCATCTCCAGCCGCCGCCACTTGCGCCGCTGCCGCCGGGTCGCCTTGGCCGGCCACAGCTCCTGGATCGCGCTGTTGAAATACGCGCCGCCGACCACTGCGAGGCCGATGAAGAACATCAGCAGCAGGAACGCGATCGGCGCGGCCAGCGCGCCGTAGGTGTAGCCGGTTTTGGTGATCCAGTTCAGGTAGATCCGCAACCCGATGCTCGACACCAGGAACACCACGCCGGCCAGCATCGCGCCCGGCAGCCCGCGGTGCCACGGCAGCCGGCGCGGCAAGGCGAGCTTGTACAGCGTCGTCAGCGCGAGTGCGATCATCACGCCCAGCACCGGGTAGTAGAGCGTGCCGACCCAGGACGAGACCGTCGGACGCCAGTCGACCGGGAAGAACTCCGGCAGCAGGTCCGGTCCGATCGCCAGCAGCGGCAGCCCGATCACGAGCCCGATCAGCGCGCACAGGTACAGCAGCAGCGCGAAAATCCGCTGCCACACCTCGTTGCGGACGCCGTACTGGTCGTGCGCGACGGTGATCGCGTCGACGAACGACGACATCGCCGACGAACCCGCCCACAGCGAGATGACGAACCCCACGGACACGATCTCGCCCTTGCCGACGGTGAGGATGCTGTTCACCGTCGGTTCGATGATCTCCTGCACCGCGTTGGCGCTGAAGACGGTGTGGCTGAACGTGATGATCCGGTCGTGCACCGCGGTGACGACGTTCTGGCCGAACCATTCGCCGATGAAGCCGACGCTGCCCAGCAGCCCGAGCAGCAGCGGCGGAAGCGACAGCGTCTGCCAGAAGGCCGCCTCGGCGGCCTCGGAGAAGATGTTGCCGTCCCACGCTTTCGCGAGGGTGCGCGTGAGGAGCCGCCACGGCCCCCTGCGCACGGTTTTCTCCGGCACGCTCTTCTTCGGCGTCGCCTCGCCGTTCGGCGCTGCCTCGCCAGCGTCCGGTGTCACCTCGCCCATGGTGTGTCCCAGCATGGTCCATGCGCGCGGTTTTGGCTCGTCACCCCCGCCGAGACGGGGCGTGTCGGACGACACCACCCGTGGCGGTGGCGGGCGCCCGGGGACTCGGAAGGTAAGCTGGCCGACGTGCCCTCATCGCGGCGCCCGGCGGCGAAGCCGGTGCCACAGTGGGGGTTTTCGCACGTCACGGCCGCGCCGAGCGGCCCGAGGAGGGGGTGAACCGAGTTTTGTCCGAGACGACCCAGCCGGTCCTCGGGGCGCCGCCCGCAGCGACGGACTCCACCGCGCGCCCGCTGCGCGCCTGGCAGCGCCGAGCGCTCACCAAGTACCTGTCGAGCAAGCCGAAGGACTTCCTGGCGGTCGCGACGCCGGGCGCGGGCAAGACGGTCTTCGGCCTCCGGATCGCCGCCGAGCTGCTCTCGGACCGCACCGTCGAGGCGGTCACGATCGTCACCCCGACCGAGCACCTCAAGCACCAGTGGGCGGCCTCGGCCGCGGCGGCGGGCATCCCGATCGACTCGAACTTCCGCAACACCACCGGCGTCACGTCGTCGGACTACCGCGGCGTCGCGGTCACCTACGCGCAGGTCGCCGCGCACCCCACGCTGCACCGGGTGCGCACGGAGAACCGCAAAACCCTGGTGATCCTCGACGAGATCCACCACGCGGGCGACGCGAAGTCCTGGGGCGACGCGACCAGCGAGGCGTTCACGCCCGCGGTGCGCAGGCTCGCGCTCACCGGGACCCCGTTCCGCAGCGACGACTCGCCGATCCCGTTCGTCACCTACGAACCGGACGCGGGCGGGTTCCAGCGCAGCAAGGCCGACCACTCCTACGGCTACTCCGACGCCCTCGCCGACGGCGTGGTCCGGCCGGTCGTGTTCCTCGCCTACTCCGGCGAAGCGTCGTGGCGCACCAGCGCGGGCGAGGAGTTCACCGCGCGGCTGGGCGAGCCGCTCACCGCCGAGCAGAACGCGCGGGCCTGGCGCACCGCGCTCGACCCGGCGGGCGAGTGGATCCCGGCGGTGCTGCAGGCCGCCGACACCCGGCTCAGCCAGGTGCGCCAAGGCATCCCGGACGCGGGCGGCCTGGTGATCGCCACCGACCAGGAAACCGCGCGCGCCTACGCCAAGATCCTGGAACGGATCTGCGGCGAGACGCCGACGCTGGTGCTGTCGGACGACCCGAAGGCGTCCGGGCGGATCAAGGAGTTCTCCGAGACCAAGGAACGCTGGATCGTCGCGGTCCGGATGGTGTCCGAGGGCGTTGACGTGCCGCGGCTGGCCGTCGGCGTGTACGCGACCAGTGCGTCCACCCCGCTGTTTTTCGCGCAGGCCATCGGCCGCTACGTGCGGGCCAGGAAAAAGGGCGAGACGGCGAGCATCTTCCTGCCGAGCGTGCCGGTGCTGCTGGAGCTGGCCAGCGAGCTGGAAGCGCAGCGCGACCACGTGCTCGGCAAACCGCACCGGGAGAAGGAAGGCTGGGACGACGAACTGCTCGCCCAGGCCAACCGCACCGAGGACGAGCCGGGCGAGGAGGAGAAGGCGTTCACCTCGCTGCACGCCTCCGCCGAGCTCGACCAGGTCATCTACGACGGCAACTCGTTCGGCACCGCGGTCTTCTCCGGTTCCGACGAGGAGCAGGAGTACCTCGGCCTTCCCGGGCTGCTGGAGCCGGACCAGGTCCGCGCGCTGCTGCGCAAGCGGCAGGAAGAGCAGATCTCCGACGAGAAGCGGCGCAAGCCGAAGGCCGAGGAACCGGCCGCCCCGCCGGTCCGGTCGCAGTCGGTGAGCGAACGGCTCGGCGCGCTGCGCAAGGAACTCAACGCACTGGTCGGTGTGTACCACCACCGCACGAAGAAGCCGCACGGCGCGATCCACAACGAGTTGCGCCGTCAGTGCGGCGGACCGCCGACCGCGATGGCGACGGTGGAACAGCTCGAAGAGCGGATCGTCACGCTGCGCTCCTGGTAGGGCCGCGCCTCGGGGATGTTGACGGATCGTCACGCTGCGCTTTTGGCGGTTCTCCGGACGGCGCAGCGGGCCGGATGCCGCCCCGCTGCGCCCGGAGCCCCCTCCTTCTCCTGGTAGAACGGTTCATCCGGTTCGATCCAGGCGCCTGAACGGGCAGCACCGCCGCTCGGACCGGACAAGACCGGACAAGTTCTCGTTACGCTCGGTGCGTGGCAGGGATCACTCCGTCAGCGCAAGGCGTTGATGAGGGCTGTGTTGCCGAACTGTGTCCATTTGGTGTCGGTTACTCGATCCCGCCATCTTCCGCAGAGCCGTTCCGCGGCATATGTTGTCGGCCACAACATATCTGCGACGGTGCACGGGGGCCTCTCCCGATCACCCCGCGAGCATGATCGGAGAAGGAACGAGGATGCGCACCAGAACCCTTACCCTCCTCGCCGCGACGGTGAGCGCCGGCCTGGCGCTTTCGGCGTGCGGCGCCAACAGCGCGGGCTCCGGCGACTCGGGGGACAGCAAGAGCTCCGCCTCCGCCCCGGCGGGCGGCGGCGCCAGCGGCAAGGTCGGCGTGATCCTGCCGGAGACCGCCACTTCGGCCCGCTGGGAAGCCTTCGACAAGCCGATGCTGCAGGCCGCGCTTTCCGCGCAGGGCTTCAGCGCCGACATCCAGAACGCCCAGGGCGACAACCAGAAGTTCTCCACCCTCGCCGACGGTTTCATCAGCTCGGGCGTCAAGGTGCTGATCATCGCCCCGTCCGACCCGGCGGTCGGCGCGGCGATCGAGGCCAAGGCCAAGAAGGCGGGCATCCCGGTCATCGACTACGACCGCCCGAGCCTCGGCGGTTCGGCCGACTACTACGTCTCGTTCGACAACGAGAAGGTCGGCGAGATCCAGGCACAGGGCCTCGCGGACGCGCTCAAGAGCAAGCAGGGCGCCAACGTCGTCCAGATCGAGGGCGCGCCGACGGACAACAACGCCACGTTGTTCGGCAACGGCCACGACAAGGTCCTCAAGCCGCTGTATGACTCCAAGGCGCTGAACCTCGTCCAGAAGCAGGCCATCGACAACTGGGACGCCCAGGTCGGCGGCACGACGTTCGAGCAGATCTTCACCCGCGTCAACGGCAAGGTCGACGGCGTCGTCGCGGCGAACGACGAACTGGCGGGCGCGGTGATCACCGTGCTGAAGAAGAACGGCCTCAACGGCAAGGTCCCGGTCACCGGCCAGGACGCGACCCCGGCCGGCCTGCAGGCGATCCTGCGCGGCGACCAGACGCTGACGATCTTCAAGCCGATCAAGGAAGAGGCCGAGAACACCGCGAAGCTGGCCGCCGCGCTGGCCAAGGGCGACAAGGCCGCCGCGGACGCGATCGCCACCGGCAAGCTGCACGACCCGAAGAACAACCGCGACCTGAAGTCGGTGCTGCTGCAGCCGCAGCTGATCACGATCAAGGACATCAAGACCGTCGTCCAGCAGGGCTACGTCAAGGCGTCCGACATCTGCACCGGCGACCTCGCCGCCAAGTGCACCGAAAACGGCATCTCCTGACGCCGTAACTCCCCCGCCAGAGCAGCCGGGCCGGGACGCGTTCCCCCGACGCGCGTCCCGGCCCGGTATCCACGCGAGAGACAAGCGAATCCCATGAGCGAGCCCATTCTCGACATCACCGGCCTGAACAAGAGCTTCGGCCCGGTTCACGTCCTGCACGACGTGGACTTCTCCGTGCGGGCGGGCGAAGTGACCGCGCTCGTCGGCGACAACGGGGCCGGCAAGTCCACTTTGGTCAAATGCATCGCGGGCATTCACCCGTACGACACCGGATCCGTCCGGTTCAACGGCGCGGACGCGCACATCCGCGGCCCCAAGGACGCAGCCGAACTCGGCATCGAGGTCGTGTACCAGGACCTCGCGCTGGCCGACAACCTCGACATCGTGCAGAACATGTTCCTCGGCCGCGAGCGCGGCAGCAGCTGGCTGCTCGACGAGGCCAGCATGGAGAAGGCCGCGCGCGAGACGCTGGCGTCGCTGGGCGTGCGCACGGTGAAATCGGTCCGCACGCTCGTTTCCGCGCTCTCGGGCGGGCAGCGGCAGACCGTCGCGATCGCGAAATCCGTGCTGTGGAACAGCAAAGTCGTCATCCTCGACGAACCGACCGCGGCGCTCGGCGTCGCGCAGACCCGGCAGGTGCTCGATCTCGTCCGCAGGCTCGCCGAACAGGGCCTCGGCGTCGTGCTGATCAGCCACAACATGGCCGACGTCTTCGAGGTCGCCGACCGGATCGACGTCCTCTACCTCGGCCGGCTCGTCGCGGACGTCCAGACCAAGGACGTGACGCACAGCCAGGTCGTCGAACTCATCACCGCGGGCCGTTCCGGCGATCTCGGCCTTGCCCGCCCCGAAGCCGTCGTGCAGTGAGCAGCGAGAAAGAACCCGCCATGACCGAAACTTCCGCGAAGCCGGAGAAGCAGGAGGCCCCCGCGGGGGCGATCACCGACTTCGGCATCGACACCACCTCGATGTCCACCGGCGAGGCGATCAAGGACTACTTCGCCCGGATGAAGGACGGCCAGCTCGGCTCGATCCCGGCCGTGCTCGGCGTGATCGTGCTGGCGATCCTGTTCAGCGCGCTGTCCGGCGACTTCTTCACCCTGTCGAACATCGCGAACCTGCTGCAGCAGGGCGCGGGCCAGACCATCATCGCGATGGGCATCGTGTTCGTGCTGCTGCTCGGCGAGATCGACCTGTCCGCGGGCACCGCGTCCGGGGTGTGCGCGTCGCTGATGGCGCTGCACTATGTCCACAATGGAAACCTGCTGGGCTCCATGGGCACCGGCGTGTTCATCACGTTCATCGCGGTGCTCGGGCTGGCCGTGGTGCTGGCGGTGCTGCAGAAGATCTGGGCCGGCGCGGTGATTTCCCTCCTCGGCATCGTGGTGATCATGATCGGCGTTCCGGTCAACGCCTGGGTCGAGATGCTCATCGCGGTCTGCGCGGGCACCGCGATCGGCTGCATCACCGGGTTCCTGGTGTCGAAGATCGGCATGCCGTCCTTCGTCGTCACGCTGGCGCTGTTCATCGTGTGGCAGGGCGTCATCCTGCAGTTCGTCGGCGAGGGCGGCACGCTGCCGATCGGCACCAGCGACGTCCTCAGCGCGGTCGCCAACGGCAACCTGTCCGTGCTCGGCAGCTGGGTGCTCTGCGTGGTCGCGGCGGGCGGGTACGCGGTGCTCGCGCTCGGCCAGCATTTCTCGCGGCTGAAGCGCGGGCTCGTGGTGCAGCCGACGCCGATCGTGCTGGCCAAGGTCGCCGCGATCGCGGCGGTGGCGGTGGTCGCGACCGCGCTGCTCTCGGTCAACCGGTCGTCGAACACGCTCGTGGTGATCGAAGGCGTGCCGTACGTGGTGCCGATCGTCCTGGTCCTGCTGGTGGCGGGCACCTACGTGCTCAACCGCACCAAGTACGGCCGCCACCTGTACGCGGTGGGCGGCAACAAAGAGGCCGCGCGGCGGGCCGGCATCAACGTGCCGAAGCTGCGCACCAGCGTGTTCGTGATCAGCTCGGCGTTCGCGGCGATCGGCGCGATCGTCTACTCGTCGAAGGTCGGCTCGGTCAGCGGCCAGTCCGGCGGGCTGAACACCCTGCTGTTCGCGGTCGGCGCGGCGGTCATCGGCGGCACGTCGCTGTTCGGCGGCAAGGGCCGGGTGATCGACGCGGTCATCGGCGGCGCGGTGCTGGCGATCGTGAACAACGGGCTCGGCCTGCTCCAGCAGAAGGCCGCGGTGGTCGACATCATCACCGGTCTGGTGCTTTTGCTGGCCGCGACCGTCGACGCGCTGTCGCGACGGCGGGCTGAGGCGTCGGTCCGCTGAGGGCTGATGGGAAGATGACCCGGTGAGCAGCCCGCCCGTCGCCCGCCCGGACGAGGTGCGCCGGCACAACCGCACGACTCTGTTGCGCCTGCTGCACGTCGGCGGACCCAGTACGCGGGCTGCCCTGGCCACCGAACTGGGGCTGAACCGGAGCACCATCAAAACCCTCGTCGACGGCCTCGCCGAGGCAGGCGTGGTCGAGGAGAAAGTGCCGCGGCCAGGGCGAGGGGCGGGCCGCCCCTCGCTCCTGGTCCTGCCGCAGCCGCACGCCGCGGTCGTGCTCGCGGTCGACCTGCAGGTCGAACACGTGGCCATCGCGCTGGTCGGGCTCGGCGGGCAGATCCTCGGCCGCAACAGCTGGAACCTGCACACCCGGACCCGCACCGCGGACGAGGTCATCACCCACGTGATCGAGTCGACGCGGGTGCTGGCCGGGGACCTCGGCGTCGAGCCGGTCGCGGTCGGCGTGTCGGTGCCCGGGGTGGTGCGGCGGGCCGACGGCCTGGTGCACGAGGCGCCCAACCTGCGGTGGACCGACGTGGCGCTCGGGGACCGGCTGTCGGCGGTGCTGCGGATTCCGGTGCTGGTGGCCAACGACGCCGAACTGGGCGCGGTCGCCGAGCATTTGCGGGGCGCGGCCCGCGGGTCGTCGGATTCGGTGTACGTGTCCGCCGACGTCGGTGTCGGCGGCGGCGTGATTTCGCAAGGGTCGTCGCTGCGCGGGGGCGCGGGGTACGTCGGCGAGATCGGGCATATGGCGATCCGGCCCGGCGGGCGGGCTTGTTACTGCGGGAGCCGGGGGTGCTGGGAGACCGAGATCGGCGAGGCGGCGTTGTGCCGGGCGCTCGGGCTGCCGGAGGACACGCCGCGTGGGGCGATCCTGGTCGAGCTGCGGGAGCTGGGGCTGGACGCCGCGGCTGCTGCCGAGCGGCTGGGGGAGTACGCGGAGTGGCTCACGCTGGGGTTGGTCAACGTGGTCAATCTGCTGGGGCCGGAGCTGGTGGTGCTGGGGGATTTGCTGACGGTGCTGCCGGAGTCGGTGATGCGGGCTATCGCCGAGGAGGTTCGGCGGCGCAGTCTCGTTTCCCGGGCTGTCGGGGGGACGCGGATTGTCAGTTCGGCGTTGGGGGCGGATGTGAAGCTGCTGGGGGCGGCTGAGGTGGCGTTCGAGGTGGTGCTGGATACGGTCTGAGGCTGGTGGGGTTCGCGTTGCGTGGGGCGCCCCGAAGCCTGATTGTGACTACGCGCGTACGGCTGCGTCGACGACCGGCACGCTGCCGAAGAGGAGGCCGAGCGGGAC
>NZ_JBSHAM010000122.1:0-20032 GCF_053611505.1 Amycolatopsis sp. NPDC054798
GGCATCTTTCCCGCCTTGACAAGCACCCCCGAACCGTCAGCACACTGGGCTTCGGGGTGCCCCAAGCAGAACCCCGGCAATGTCGCCGCCAGGCGACGAGCCGCCCCAGCACAGCCCCGCTCTATTGACACCATGAAAACAAGCGCCCTACCGTCCTCCCATGGACTCCTACGCGGAGATCACCTACGAGGTCGCCGCCAAGGTCGCGACCGTCCTGCTCGACCGCCCCGAGGCCCGCAACGGCTACACGATCCGGATGGCGGACGAACTCGCCCACGCCCTCGGCCGCGCCGACCGGGACGAGGACGTCCGTGCGGTCGTGCTCGGGACGACCGGCAAGGACTTCTCCGTCGGAGCCGATCTCTCCTCCGGCGGCTTCGACTTCGGCGACCACCCGCCAGACGACTGGCAGGAACCAGCCGGCCGCGTGTCGAAGCGGATCTTCACCATGAACAAACCCGTGCTCGCCGCGTTGCGCGGGGCGTCCGTCGGCGCGGGGATCACCATCACGCTGTCCTGCGACTACCGGTTCGCCTCGGCCGATTCCAAGTTCGGCTTCGTCTTCACCCGCCGCGGGATCTACCCCGAGGGCGCGTCCGCGTGGTTCCTCCCCCGGCTCGTCGGGATGGGCACCGCGGTCGACTGGATGGTCAGCGGACGGCTCTTCGGACCTGACGAAGCGCTCCGCGCCGGGCTCGTCCACCAGATCCACGAGCCCGAAGACGTCCTAGCGCAAGCGAAAACCAAGGCGACAGAGATCGCCGAGACCACCGCACCCGTCGCGGTGGCGGTCACCCGTCAGTTGCTCTACCGGATGGCCTCGGCCCCGTCGCCGTTCGACGTCCACGAGGTGGACTCGAAGCTCATCTCCCAGCTGGGCTCGAACCCCGACGCCGTCGAGGGCATCGCTTCCTTCTTCCAGAAACGCCCGCCGGAGTTCCCCTTGCGCGTCGACCGCGATCTGCCGCCGCACCTGCCCTGGACGAACGAATGACCGAGTACCCGCCCGAGCCGTGGCACCTCGCCGCCGACGCGTGCATCTCGATGTGGCGAGTGCCGGCCAGCGAACTTCCCGAGCTGCCCGCCGGAGCCGAACCGCTGCTCTTCAACCGCCAGGCCGCGGTCTTCACCGCCTGGATCGACTACCTGCCGTCCGGTCAGCTGAGCTACCACGAACTCCTCTCCTGCGTCGCCGTGCGCGGCCGCGGGCTCGCCGCGTCGATCACCGACATCTGGGTCGACAGCGAGGTCTCGCGCGCGGGCGGGCGCGAGCTGTGGGGCATCCCGAAGGATCTCGCGGCGTTCACCTTCACCGGCGGGCGCACCTTCACCGCGGCGACCTCCGACGACTGGATCGCCACCGCCGCCTTCACCCCGCGCCTCGGGCTCCCGGTCGCTCTCCCGGTACGCTTCGAGATCGCCCAGGACCGCGGCGGCCGCCCGCTGCGTAGCCCGGTCGAGTGGCGCGCGAAGCCGCGCGCGGCGGCCGCGGACTGGTCGGTCAACCCCGCCGGGCCGCTGGGCTTCCTGGCCGGGAAACGGCCCTTGGCCAGCATGGCGCTGGGCGCGACGAGGCTCCGTTTCGGATCTTGCCCTCGGTGATCGGGTAACCCGCCTGAGTGAGACCGACACGCCATACCTTGGGGCCCGTGCGAGCCCCCACCCCAACATGTAGTCTCTGGGAACCGGCAGCCCCCAGCGACGGGGAGACCGCTTGAGGAGGGCGGCCGGGCTGTTTCGCCGAAACCGCAGCGCATGGCCTTGACCGGCCGTGTGCCGCTCGAACGCGCCCATTTCGAGGAACTGTTGGAGACACGCATGTCAGTGGAAACCGGTCAGCGGCCGCCGTCGGCGGCGGCGGAGGGGGCCCCGAGCGCGGTCCGCGTCATCCGGCGGGACGGAAGCGTCTCGCCCTTCGACGCGGGCAAGATCTCGGTGGCGCTGACCAAGGCCTTCCTCGCGGTCGAGGGCGGCGACGCCGCCGCGTCCTCCCGCGTGCACCACGTGGTCGCGGAGCTGACCGGGCAGGTCGAGGCGGCTCTGCTGCGCCACACCGGCCCGGAGACCCCGCTGCACATCGAGCAGATCCAGGACCAGGTCGAACTCGCCCTGATGCGCGGAGAGCACCACAAGGTCGCCCGCGCCTATGTCCTCTACCGCGACGAGCGCAAGAAGGCCCGCGAGGCCGCGGCGCCCGCGCACGCCGAGGTCGCGCTGAGCGTCAAGGGCGCCGACGGATCGCTGCGCCCGCTCGACTGGGCGCGCGTCTCGCACGTCGTCGGCGAGGCCGTCGCCGGGCTTGAGGACGTCTCCGCCGAACCGGTGCTGGCCGAGGCCAAGCGCAACCTTTACGACGGCATCACCGCCGACGAACTGGCGCTCGCGCAGATCATGGCCGCGCGCGTGCTCGTCGAGCAGGAGCCGAACTATTCGTTCGTGTCCGCCCGGCTGCTGCTGGACAAGCTGCGCGGCGAAGCGCTGAGCTACCTCGCCGGCACCCCGCGCCAGGCCAGCCAGGACGAGATGGCGAGCGAGTACCCCGCGTACTTCCGCGCCTATTTGCGCCGCGCCGTCGAACTCGAACTGGTCGACGCCGAGCTGACCACGTTCGACCTGGACAAGATCACCGCCGCCATTCACGCCGAGCGCGACCTCGACTTCGGCTTCCTCGGCCTGCAGACGCTGTACGACCGGTACTTCCAGCACCACAACGGCGTGCGGTTCGAGCTGCCGCAGGCGTTCTTCATGCGCGTCGCGATGGGCCTGGCGATCCGCGAGGACAACCGCGAAGCCCGCGCCATCGAGTTCTACGAACTGCTGTCGACGTTCCACTTCATGGCGTCCACCCCGACGCTGTTCAACAGCGGCACCAACCGCGCCCAGCTGTCGTCCTGCTTCCTGACCACGGTGGACGACGACCTGGACTCGATTTTCCAGGCGTACAAGAACAACGCGCTGCTGGCCAAGTACTCCGGCGGCCTCGGCAACGACTGGACCCCGGTCCGCGGCCTCGGCGCGCACATCAAGGGCACCAACGGCCAGTCCCAGGGCGTCGTGCCGTTCCTGAAGATCGCCAACGACACCGCGGTCGCGGTCAACCAGGGCGGCAAGCGCAAGGGCGCGGCCTGCGCGTACCTGGAGACCTGGCACGTCGACATCGAGGAATTCCTCGACCTGCGCAAGAACACCGGCGACGACCGGCGGCGCACGCACGACATGAACACCGCCAACTGGGTCCCGGACGAGTTCCTGCGCCGCGTCGAGGCGAACGCCGAGTGGACGCTGTTCTCGCCGAACGAGACGCCGGACCTGCACGACCTCTACGGCAACGCGTTCGCGCAGCGCTACCGCGAGTACGAGGCCGCCGCCGCGCGCGGCGAGATCAAGGTGTTCCGCAAGGTCCGCGCGGTCGAGCTGTGGCGGCGGATGCTGACCATGCTGTTCGAGACCGGCCACCCGTGGATCACCTTCAAGGACCCGTGCAACCTGCGTTCGCCGCAGCAGCACGTGGGCGTCGTGCACTCCTCCAACCTGTGCACCGAGATCACGCTGAACACGAACACCGAAGAGGTCGCGGTCTGCAACCTCGGCTCGGTGAACCTGCTCAAGCACGTCACGCCTTCCGGGCTGGACACCGAGCGGCTCGAGAAGACCGTGCGCACCGCGGTTCGCATGCTCGACAACGTGATCGACATCAACTTCTACACGATCCCGGAGGCGCGCCGTTCCAACCTGCGCCACCGTCCGGTCGGCCTGGGCATCATGGGCTTCCAGGACGCGCTGTTCGAACTGGGCGTGCCGTTCGCGTCGAAGGAAGCGGTGAAGTTCGCCGACGTCTCGATGGAGCACCTCTCCTACTACGCGATCTCGGCCTCGACCGACCTCGCACAGGAGCGCGGCCAGTACCAGACGTTCGAGGGTTCCTTGTGGAGCAAGGGAATCCTGCCGATCGACTCGATG
This sequence comes from Amycolatopsis sp. NPDC054798, assembly GCF_053611505.1. Classification (NCBI taxonomy): domain Bacteria; kingdom Bacillati; phylum Actinomycetota; class Actinomycetes; order Pseudonocardiales; family Pseudonocardiaceae; genus Amycolatopsis; species Amycolatopsis sp. NPDC054798. Next base: position 3,961 of record NZ_JBSHAM010000122.1, read on the forward strand.
CAGCTGCTGATCGACGCCCGCCAGGGCGACGGCCTCGACGTGGACACCTCCACGACGCTGGACTGGGCCCCGCTGCGCGAGCGCGTCAAGACCGTCGGCATGCGCAACTCCAACGTGATGGCGATCGCGCCGACCGCGACGATCTCCAACATCTCCGGCGTCGGCCAGTCGATCGAGCCGCTGTTCCAGAACCTGTACGTCAAGTCGAACATGTCCGGCGACTTCACGGTGGTGAACCCGCATCTGGTCAAGAGCCTCAAGGCGCGCGGCCTGTGGGACGAGGTCATGGTCAGCGACCTGAAGTACTTCGACGGCAGCCTCGGCCAGATCGACCGCGTTCCGGACGACCTCAAGGCGCTGTACGCGACCGCCTTCGAGATCGAGTCGAAGTGGATCGTGGACGCCGGTTCGGTGCGGCAGAAGTGGATCGACCAGGCGCAGTCGCTGAACCTGTACATCGCGGCTCCGAGCGGGCGCAAGCTCGACGAGCTGTACCGCTACGCCTGGCACAAGGGCCTCAAGACCACGTACTACCTGCGGGCGCAGTCCGCGACGCACGTGGAGAAGAGCACCCTGCGCGGCACCGACGGCAAGCTGAACGCCGTCTCCGCCACTCCCGCCCCGGCCGCTCCGGCTGCCGCCGCCCCGGCCGCCGCGCCTTCCGCGGCACCGTCGCCTTCGCCGTCCGCGGCGGTTCCGGCCGCCTCCCCCGCGCCGTCGCCGTCGCCCGCCGCGGCCGTCCCGGCGGAGCCGAAGGAGATGCCGAAGACCGACGTCGACTTCGTCGCCACCGAGGGCGCTGCCTGCCGGATCGACGACCCCGACTGCGAAGCCTGCCAGTAAGGAACCCCTGAACCATGACCAACGTGGAAACGACGGACGCGACCGGCCTCGGCGAGATCGAGGTCGGCGCGGCCCGGATCAACGTCGACGACAAGCGCATGATCAACGCGCGCGCCGACGTCAACCAGCTGCTGCCGATGAAGTACCGGTGGGCCTGGGACAAGTACCTCGCGGCGTGCAACAACCACTGGATGCCGACCGAGGTCGCGATGCAGGCCGATATCGCGTTGTGGAAGTCGCCGGACGGCCTCACCGAGGACGAGCGGCAGATGCTCAAGCGCAACCTCGGCTTCTTCGCCACGGCGGAGTCCTTGGTGGCCAACAACATCGTGCTCGCGGTGTACCGGCAGATCACCAACCCGGAGTGCCGCCAGTACCTGCTGCGCCAGGCCTTCGAGGAGGCCGTGCACACGCACACCTTCCAGTACATCTGCGAGAGCCTCGGCCTGGTCGAGGGCGAGCTGTTCAACATGTACCGCGAGGTCCCGTCCATTTCGGACAAGGACGCGTGGGCGCTGAAGTACACACAGAACCTGGAGAACCCGGACTTCGAGACCGGCACGCCGGAAGCCGACCAGGCGTTCCTGCGCGACCTCGTGGCGTTCTACGTGATCTTCGAGGGCATGTGGTTCTACACCGGTTTCGCGCAGATCCTGTCGCTGGGCCGGCGGAACAAGATGGTCGGCATCGCCGAGCAGTACCAGTACATCCTGCGCGACGAGTCGATCCACCTGAACTTCGGCATCGACTGCATCAACCAGATCAAGATCGAGAACCCGCACCTGTGGACCGAGGAATTCCAGGCCGAGGTGCGCGGCATGCTGCAGGAAGCGTGCGAACTGGAAGTGAAGTACGCCCGCGACACCATGCCGCGTGGCATGCTCGGCCTGTCGGCCGACCTGTGCGAGCAGTACATGCACTTCATCACCGACCGGCGCGCCCAGCAGATCGGCCTGTCCCCGATCTACGGCGAGAACGAGAACCCCTTCCCGTGGATGTCGGAAGCGATGGACCTGAAGAAGGAAAAGAACTTCTTCGAAACCCGCGTCATCGAATACCAGTCCGGCGGCGCACTCGACTGGGACTGATCCCACCCAGAGACACCCCCTGAAACTCGGCCACGCCTGCCAAGGCGTGGCCGAGTTCGTTTGCCCGGCAATACCAGACCGGCCGCGGCCAGCCCGCTTCATCACTGCAGTGCCGACACCGTTCCAAACGTCGCAAGGTCGTGCGGCTCCGCCAGGATCGACCAACCCAGCATGTGCCCGGATTTCGCGTCTACAGTGACGGTGAGCACGTTTCCCCTGGGAGCCTTGCTGCCCGGGGGCACCTTGGCGGCGTGCCCGACGAAGTTTCCGGTCATTTGAATCAAGTACACTGGATCGTTGACCTTGGGCTGCGTTCCGTCAATATGCTTGAGCGTATTGCGGTCAGTTCTCACATATCGAATACTGGCCGGGTTGTCCTCGTCATTCGCGGCAGCCAGCCTCTTCGCCGTCCCCAGCAGGTCGGCGGGAGTAGGCGGTGCGGCGTCGCTTTCAGCAGACATCTTCTCCGTCCTGTCGGCACAGGGCTTGCGCGTTGCGCCCGTGATGTTTTGCCCGTTTGTGTACATAAGGAACAGATCGGGTCGTTGATTGACCAGTTCCGCATCAGCGGGATGCCACTTGTTGCCGGTATCTTGGTATTGAAATTTTGCCGAGTTGGCGAAAATCCGGGCGCTGGGAACCGTTACCTCGAGCCCATTATACGCCTGGCCGCCGAATGCCCCATTGCCTTCGGAAATGCCGACAAGATCCCCGTTCTGACGAATCTCCCAGTTGGGACTGCCGGGAACCCAGCTGAAGGTCACGTTCTCGCTGGCGAGCTCGTGCGCGGACTTGATGTAGAACTCCCGGTACGGCACCCCTGGCCGCTGATCGGCCCAGTACCACAGAAATCCTTTCTCGTGCCGCGGGGAACTGTACAGTGTGCCCGCGGTCATTCCCGCTTCAACCCAGGTGTCCAGCTTCGGATTGTTGAGGTTGGTGAGAAGCCACGACTCCCAGTTGGCGAACTCAGCGTCTCGGTTGTCCACGTGAAGACAGCCAACCACCAGATCTGAACCGACTCCGTTCATCCACAACGGCCGCTGCTTGGACCCAATAAAACCCACAGCGTAGCAGTGGTCAGAAATCGTGCAGGCCGGCTGACTGGCCGCGCTTGCCTGACTGGCACCCGCCGCGAATGTCGAAGAAATAAGAACCACAACCGCAGAAAATGATCCGACATGAGAAAGTCTTCGCATCACCCCTCCTTTCACAGTCGTGCACCCGCCAACTTTAACCATGCAAAGAACCCCTGCAACACCCGAATATTAGTTGCCCACCAACAACTCCGCAGTCTCTACCGCCTGCTGCACGCAAGGAACCGCCGACCGGGTGACAATTCAGAAAATCGCTACGCCCTGACGTGCTCAGCCATTCCCCGGAAGAGACTGAAAAATAAGCAGTAAATGCGACTCGGCAGTGAGAAATGATCAGACATTAACGGACAGAGCGCCAAAAACATCAGCTCCGCTCATCTCGCATACTTGCGTCCCGGCAGCTCTCGCGTCGGCGATCGCGCCTGCCAGCTCAGCATGGCCTGCCACCGCGCTCACTGACCGCGACGTCCGCCGCAGGACGACGGACGCCTTCCGACGCTCCCGGCTAGCCCCAGACCCGCTAGACTCGCCCACGCCACTGGTTCGCCAGGACGCACCCGCGTCCCGGCGAGGCAACAGGGAACCCGGTGCGAATCCGGGACTGCCCCGCAGCGGTATGTGGGAACGAAAGCTGTCACCGCGAACGCGGTAAAGCACTGGGCGCCCCGCCCGGGAAGCGACAGCCGGTAGGCACGAGCGATACGCCCACGAGTCCGAATACCTGCCAATGGCACGCACGCCGACGGCGTGCGTGAGTCCGGGCCTCGCGGGACAAGGCACCGACCGAAGCACGGCTTTCCGCGTGCCCGGACTCTTCCGGCGAGCACGTGAGGATGCATGCTGTGAACCCCCTCGGCACCACCGTTCTTGGCTACCCGCGAATCGGCCCATCCCGAGAACTGAAACGAGCACTCGAGTCCTACTGGGCAAACAAGAGCACCGAACAAGCCCTCTTGACCACCGGCCGCCGACTCCGCGAACAGACCTGGACAACCCTGCGCGCCCAAGGCCTCAACTCAATCCCGTCCAGCACCTTCTCGCTCTACGACCACATGCTGGACACCACCGCACTCTTCGGCGCGCTACCGGAACGCTTCACCCGGCTGGGCCTGTCACCCCTGGACACCTACTTCGCCGCCGCACGCGGAGTCCCAGATGCCCCGGCGCTAGAAATGACGAAGTGGTTCGACACCAACTACCACTACCTAGTCCCGGAACTAGCCCCAGACTCCCGATTCGCCCTCACCGGCACCACCCCGATCGACGAGGTCCGCGAAGCCCGCGCACTCGGAATCACCCCACGCCCGGTGCTAGTCGGACCGGTCACCTTCCTCTTGCTGGCCAAGCCGACCGACCCCGGATTCGCCCCACTGGAACTGCTGGACGAACTGCTACCCGCCTACACCGACCTGCTGAGCAAACTGGCCGACGAGGGCGTCGAATGGGTACAACTGGACGAACCAGCCTTCGCAGCGGACCGGACCACCGCTGAACTCAACGCCCTCACCCGCGCATACCACCTGCTGGCCAAAGAAAAGCACCGACCGAAGCTCCTGGCAGCCGGATACTTCGGCGGCCTCGGCCGAGCACTGGGCGTACTGGCCCGCTCCCCCATCGAAGCGCTCGCCGTGGACCTGGTCACCGACGAGTCCTTTGTAGACAAAGTAGCAGCGGAAGGAGCATTGCGAGACAAGGAAGTCCTCGCCGGAGTCGTAGACGGCCGAAACGTCTGGCGCACCGACCCCGGTGTCGCACTCGCCCGCGCAGCGCGCCTGAAAAACACCGCAGCACACGTGAGCGTATCGACGTCGTGCTCACTGCTGCACGTCCCCTACGACGTGGAAGCAGAGACAACCCTCAACCCAAGGCTAAAGACCTGGCTCGCCTTCGCACGCCAAAAGGTAGACGAGGTCGTCCTGCTCGACCGAGCCCTCCGCGGCGAGGACGTGGATCTCGCCCCCGCGCGTGCCGCCATCGCCGACCGGGCCCAGGCCGCGGAGCTACACGACGCCGACGTCCGAGCCCGCATCGCAACACTCCGCCCGCAAGACACCATCCGCCCGCCGTACGAGAAACGCGCTGCGGCACAACAGAAAGCCCTGAACCTGCCCCCACTGCCGACCACCACGATCGGCTCCTTCCCGCAGACCGGCGAAGTACGCCGAGCCCGAGCCGCACACCGTGCGGGCAAGCTCGACGACACCGGCTACCGCACCGCGATGCGCGCCGAGATCGAGCGCGTAATTCGACTCCAGGAAGACCTCGGCCTAGACGTCCTCGTGCACGGCGAGCCCGAACGCAACGACATGGTCCAGTACTTCGCCGAACAGCTGACCGGATTCGCCGCGACCACATCCGGCTGGGTCCAGTCGTACGGATCCCGTTGCGTCCGGCCACCCATCCTGTTCGGCGACGTCTCCCGGCCGAAGCCGATGACCGTCGAATGGGCGAAGTACGCGCAAAGCCGCACCGACCGTCCGGTGAAGGGCATGCTGACCGGCCCGGTCACAATCCTCGCCTGGTCGTTCGTCCGCGACGACCAGCCGCTGGCCGACACGGCGCGCCAGGTCGCGCTGGCCGTCCGGGACGAGGTCGCGGACCTGGAGGCGGCCGGGATCCGCATCGTGCAGGTCGACGAACCCGCGCTGCGCGAACTGCTTCCGCTGCGCGCGGCGGACCGCGAGGCGTACTTCGACTGGGCGGTGCCCGCGTTCCGGCTGGCCACCTCGGGCGTCGCGGAAACCACGCAGATCCACACGCACATGTGCTATTCGGAGTTCGGCGACGTGCTGCCCGCGATCGACGCCCTCGACGCCGACGTCACCAGCATCGAGGCCGCCCGCTCGAAGATGGAGGTGCTCGCCGACCTGAACGAAGCGGGCTTCGGCCGCGGCGTCGGGCCCGGGGTGTACGACATCCACTCGCCGCGCGTGCCGGACCGCGACGAGGTGGCCGGTTTGGTGCGCACGGCGCTCGGCGCGGTTCCGGCGGAGCGGCTGTGGATCAACCCGGACTGCGGCCTCAAGACCCGTGGCTACGCCGAGGTCGAGCCCGCGCTGCGGCATCTCGTCGGCGCGGCCCGGGAACTGCGCGCCGAACCTCGCTGACCCCACCGGTGCCGGGCGGCGCGGCCAGCCGCCCGGCACCGGCCCGAGGATCACCCGAACGGCACGCCCGCAAGTATTGTCACAGCGTCAATAACAGGGGACCGTGGAGGCGGCCGATACCCTGGCCGGGAGGTGGTCGCCATGGCGGACGTGACCGGAAAGACGGGAATCCCCGCGCCGCGCGGCGCGCTCGGGCGGGTCGCGCACGCCGGGAGCGACGGCGTCACCCGGCTCTCGGAGAACCTGCGCGGGCGGATGCCGCCGCTGACCGCGATCCCGTTGCCGCGCAAGGTGGACGAACGCTGGCTCGGCGCGCGCTGGCCGGTCCGCGAACTCGCCGCGCCGCCGGCGGGCAGCGGGCTGAAACCCGTGCTCGGCGACGACGGGCCGCCGCTGATCGGCCACACGCTCGACGGGATGCGGTTCGGCCTCGACTTCAGCCTGCGCCGCTTCGAGCAGTACGGCCCGGTGTCGTGGATGGGCGTGTTCGGCCAGCGGATCGTGTCGCTGTCCGGGCCGGAGGCGACCCAGGCCGCGCTCGTGAACAAGGACAAGGCGTTTTCCCAGGAGGGCTGGAAGTTCTTCATCGAGCGGTTCTTCGAGCGCGGGCTCATGCTGCTCGATTTCGGCGAGCACCACCTGCACCGGCGGATCATGCAGGAAGCGTTCACCCGCGACCGGCTCCGCGGTTACGTCGCGCAGATGGGCCCGGCGCTTCGCGAAGGCGTCGCCGCGCTGCCGTCCGGCCGGCCCCAGCTGTACTGGGCGTTCAAACAGCTGACGCTGGACGTCGCGACCCAGGTTTTCATGGGCATGCGCTCCGCCGCTGACGCCGCTCGCATCAACCGTGCGTTCGTGGCCGCTGTGCGCGCCGGTACCGCCGTCGTGCGGTATCCGGTGCCTGGCGGCCGCTGGGCCGCGGGTTTGCGCGGCAGGAGGACGCTGGAGCGCTATTTCTGCGAGAACCTGGCGGCGAAGCGCGACGCGGACGGCGACGATCTGTTCTCCGCGCTTTGCCACGCGGTCTCCGAGGACGGCGACCGGTTCAGCGACGCCGACATCGTCAACCACATGATCTTCCTGATGATGGCCGCGCACGACACGACCACGATCACCGCCAGCGCGATGGCCTACTACCTGGCGAAGCACCCGGAATGGCAGGACCGCGCCCGCGAGGAGTCGCTGCGCCTCGGCGACGAGCTGCCGGACCTCGAAGCGCTGGAGAGCCTGGAAACGCTGGACCTGGTGATGAAGGAGGCGCTGCGGCTGCGCGCGCCGGTGCCGTCGCTGGCGCGAAAGACCACAAAGGACACTGCGGTCCTCGGCCATTACCTGCCGGAAGGCACGTTGGTCGGGGTTTCGCCGACGCTGAACCACTACTCCCCCGAGCACTGGACCGATCCGCTGCGGTTCGACCCGGAGCGGTTCGGTCCGGGCCGCCGCGAGGACAAATCGCACCGGTTCGCCTGGATGCCGTTCGGCGGCGGCGCGCACAAGTGCATCGGGCTGCAGTTCGGCGGCCTGGAGGTGAAAGCGCTCATGCACGAGCTGCTGCGGGCGCACCGCTGGTCGGTGCCCGAGGACTACGTGGCCAAGTGGGATTACGTCTCGCTTCCGGTGCCCGCCGACGGACTGCCTGCCCGGTTGGCCTATCGTTGACGGCCGCCGAGCGGGACGGAAAGGTCGACAGCTGGAGACAAAACTGCAGTACAGGCCACCTTCGTGTACTCAAGGTGACTTGATGTCACCAGTTGTGTAGTGCCCATCACTCGTTCAGCCGGTAGACACCCTGTTTGGTCCGTGATGCCGTGGCATCACTCGCGGCCAACTCGTACCCAGTGTGGGTCCTCGGATCCTCCGCACCGGGTCTGAGCTGGTCTTTGTCCGCGTATGAAGAGGTGGAGTGTGCCGGAGCCTGGTGCCATGCCAGGGTTGGTCGACGTCGCGCGCAAGTACGCGGCGACGCTGACTGACACCAACGGAGTAACGCTCCCTCCCGCCGAGGTGGAGCGGATGCTGCTCGCCTTCGCCGGCGAGGTCGCCGCGCGTGCCGAAGACACGGGCGCCACGCGGCGGTTCACCGCGCTGTTCTCCGCCGCGCCGATCGGCATCGCGCTCACCGGCCCGGACGGGACCGTCGTCGAGGCGAACGCCGCGCTGGCCCGGCTGCTCGGCACGGACACGAACGAGTTGCGGGACAAGCACATCGCCGAACTGGCCGCCGGTCCGCAGGACGCCGAGCGGCTGCGCAACGCGCTCGACGGGCTGCCGCTCGCCGCCGACACCCGCCGGACCGTCCGCGCCGTGCACCTCGACCACAGCCGCGACGGCGGGCTCACCACGAACGTCACGATCACCTGCCTTCCCGGCGACCGGCCCGGGACGTACTTCCCGGTGGTCATGGCGTCCGACGCGGACGACCTGCACCTGCTCGGCGAACGGCTGCGCCACCAGAACCTGCACGATCCGCTCACCGGACTGCCCAACAGCGCCGCGTTCACCGCCCAGCTGGAAACCGTGCTCGGCTCGAGCGGCTCCGCCGAGATCGCCTTGCTGTACCTGGACATCGACGGGTTCAAGGTGATCAACGACGGCCTGGGCACCGGCCTGGGAGATCTGGTGCTCAAGGCGGTCTCGCGGAAGCTGGAGGCGGTGTTCGCCGGCCAGTACGACGGGTATGTCGCCCGGCTGTCCGGCGACGGATTCGCCGTGATCCTGCGCGGGCCGGGGCTGAACTCTCAGAAGACGGTCGTGCTGGCCGACCAGGTGCTGGAGGAACTCAGCGAGCCGGTGTACGTCGAAGGACACGGCATCGGCGTCAGCGCGAGCATCGGGATCGTCGTGCGCCCGGCGAACGAAAGCAGCCACAGCGAACTGCTGCGCGCGGCCGAACTGGCACTGCACCGGGCCAAAGAAGAGGGCAAGGCGCAGTGGATGGAGTACGACCCGCAGCGCGACGACGAGAACCGCGGCCGCTACCAGCTCGGCGCGGTGATCGCCGGTGCGCTGGAGAACGGCGAGTTCTCGCTGATCTACCAGCCGACGGTCAAACTTGCGAAGCCGGACGAGATCGCCGCGGTCAACGCCGGGCTGCTCTGGAGCCACCCCGAACGCGGCGAACTCGGCCCCGAGGAGTTCTACCCGCTCGCGCAGACCACCGGGATGACCGTGCCGCTCGGCAAATGGCTGCTGCAGGAATCGCTCGGCGCCACCGCGCGCTGGCGCGAGCAGTACGGCCCCGCCGCGCCCGACGTGTGCATCCGGCTGCCGAAGCGGCTGGCCATCGACCAGGACCTGGTGATGCTGGTGAAGAACCAGCTCGACCGGCACCGCCTGCCCGCACGGGCGCTGCGGCTGTGCACCGACCGCTCGTCGATGTTCGACGAGAAGGGCGACGTGCTGGATTCGTTCACCGTGCTCGCCGACCTCGGGGCGCAGCTCGTGCTCACCATCTCCGGCTCGTCCGACCTGGAACTCATCCCGCGCTACCAGCTCCCGGTCAAGCACGTGATCCTCAGCGGCCCGGTCGTCGACGCGCTGGCCGGGGACGACCCGGCCGACACCGACGTGCGGCATCTGTCGCAGCTCGTCACCCGGGCGAAGGAGCTGGGCCTGCGCATCGGCGCGGAGGGCGTGCGCGACGACCGGCACGCCGAACGCCTGCGGGAGCAAGGCGTGCTGGCGGCGCGGGGTTCGTTCGTGGCGGAGTCCGCGACCGGCGACGAGGTCGACGAAATGATCGCCCGGCACGCCGGCTGACGCTCACTCCTTCCAGGGACGCCACCGGCCAGAGTGGTCGACAGTGCCCAGTTGCTGATCGGCGAAATGCACCCCGAAGCCGAAGACGCCGTCCTCGGCCAGGTACTCGACGAGCCGGCGGCGCGAGCGTTCGGCGGCCGCCCGGTCGGCGTCGAGGACGACCTCCCAGTCCGGATGCTCGACCTGGACCGGCGAATGCATCGCGTCGCCGAAGGCCACGATCTCCCTGCCGTCGCCGGTGTCGAGGATCCAGGCCGTGTGCCCGGCGGTGTGTCCCGGAAGGGACCAAGCCCGTACGCCGTCGGCGATCTCCTCCCAGTCCGGCACGCTGACGGCGCGTTCGTCCTGGCCGGCGAGCACCGGGCCGGTCCCGGCGGCGATACCCGCCAGTTCGCCTTCGCCCAGCACCCATCGAGCCCGCGGGAACAGGCTTCGCTCGCCCTCGACCGCGTCGGGCCGGGCCCATCCGCTGTGGTCGTCGTGGAGGTGGGTGAAGGCGACCGTTTCGAGCCCGGCCGGGTCGACGCCGAGTTCGGCCAGCGCCTCGGGCAGGCTCCGCACGTGGTGGAACGAGTCCTGGAAGTGCTCGGTTTCCTCACCGGAAATGCGTCCGTGGCCCGCGTCGACGAGCAGGCGGGTCCGGCCTCGCTCCACGAGCAGTGCGCCGCAGCCCATGGCCAGGTGGCCTCCCGGCGTCGTGTGCGTGCGGCGCCGCTGCCAATCGTCTTCGGTGGAAAGCGGGTAGACGCGGGTCGGGATCATGGCCACGGCGGCGTCGGGGACGTAGCTCAGGGTGAGTTCGCCGATGGTGCGGGTCCAGAGTCCGGGCATCCGGGCCGCTGGATGGCCGGGGTTGTGCTGCGCGCTGGTCACGACGGGGTCATGCCTTTCTTGGTGTGACAGGTTTTCACGGTTCGAGTTGACGGATCGGGGCACCGGCGGCGAAAGCGAGGACGGCTTCCAGCGCATCGCGGTAGAAGACGTCGTAGGTGCCCGCCGTGACGTAGCCCAGATGCGGCGTGAGCACGGTGCGCGGGACGTCGCGCCAGGCCGAATTGGCCGGAATCGGCTCGGTGGAGAACACGTCCACGCCGGCACCGCCGATCGTTCCGGCGCGCAGTGCGTCAAGCAGGGCGTCCTCGTCGGCTATCGGCCCGCGAGAAGTGTTGATCAGCAGCGCGTCCGGACGAAGGAGCGCCAGCTCCTCGCGGCCGACGAGGCCGGTAGTGCTCGGCGAGAGCTTGAGATGGATCGTCACGATGTCGGACGTGGCCAGCAGTTCTTCCTTGCTGACCGACGTGACTCCGAGCGAGGAAGCGTGTTCGGGATCGAGGTGCGGGCTCCAGCCCACGACGTCCATGCCGAAGGCGAGCCCGACCCTGGCCACGGGCGCGCCGACTCCGCCGAGCCCGATGACGCCGAGGCGGGCGCCGTGCAGGTCTCGTCCGACGGTTCGTTGCCACGCACCGTCGCGCACGCCTCGATCCTCAGCGGGAATGCGCCGGGCGAGGGCGTGGATCAAGCCCCAGGTGAGTTCGACTGTCGAAGTCAGACCGCCGCCGCGAGTGCCCGAGACGACGATTTTCCGTTGCCGGGCCGCGGCGACGTCGATAGCCGCGTTGGCGGGACCGGTGGTCACCAGCAGGCGCAAGTTCGGCAGCCCGGCCAGAACCGGAGCTGGGAACGCCGTGCGTTCGCGCATGGCCACGACGACATCGAACGGTTCCAGCGCGGCCATCACGTCAGCCGGGCCGCCAAGGTGCTCGGTGAACACGGTCAGTTCGGCACCGTCGGGCAACGCACTCCAGTCGGCGTGCCGGTGCGCTGCTCGCTGATAGTCGTCGAGGACAGCGATTCTGCGTAGGTCAGGCATGGTTGTGCTCCTTCACCTGGTTCGCGGCCGGCAACGGATCGGAAGGGCTCGGGCGGCGAAGTTCACGGATCCAGATCCCGATGCCGGCCAGGGTGACAACGGCGCCGAGGCCGCATATGCCAAGCCATCCGACGAGCGGGTAGAGCGCTGCGGTGAGTGCCGAAGCGGCGGCGCTGCCGAGGAACGAAGCGACCATCAGCGCCGTGGTGACCCGGCTCCGAGCGTGCGGAGCCCGCTGGTAGATCGCGCTTTGGTGGCTGATCAGCAGCGACTGCTGGGCGAGGTTGACCGCCATGATCCCGACAATCAGCGCGGTCACGCCGACGGCTCCGCCCGCCCCGGCGACCGCGAGAACTCCCCAGCTGAGCAAGAGCAGGATCACTCCGGCAGTGCCGACCTGCCGCCCTCGGCCCTGGTCCGCCAGCCGTCCCGCCACGACCGCGGCACCGGCCCCGGCGACCCCGGCGAGGCCGAACAGGCCGATGGCGGCCGGACGGTAGTCGTACGGCGGATTGGCCAGCAGGAAGGAGGACGCGGTCCAGAGAATGGTGAACGCGGCCATGCCCGCGGCGGCGAGTCCCATCCGCCGGCGCAGCAGCGATTCGGTGCGCACCAGGTGCAGAACCGACCGCAGCAGCCGCGGATACGGCGTCCGCTCCGGCGCCGGAACCCGGCCCAGCACCAGCCGCAGGACGACGGCGAGCACCGCCATCAGCACGGCGGCGACTACGAACACCAGCTGCCAGCCGCCGACCTGAGCGAGCAACCCGGCGACGACGCGCGCGATCATGATGCCGATGAGCAGTCCGCTCATGACCGTGCCCACCACGGAACCGCGCTCGTGATCCGCGGCCAGCGACGCCGCCAGCGGCACCACGATCTGGGCGACCGCGGAGGTCACGCCGACGACGGCGATCGCGGCCAGCAACGGCCCGAGCGACGGGGACGCGGCCGCGCCGAGCAAGGCGACAGCGGTCAGTCCGAGCAACAAGCTGACCAGACCACGCCGCTCCAGCACGTCCCCGAGCGGCACCAGGAATGCCAGCGAGAGCGCGTAACCGATCTGCGAAGCGGTGACCACCAGCCCGCCCGCCGCTTCGGAAACGCCCAAGGCCCGGGAAAGCACCGGCAGCAGCGGCTGCGCGTAGTAGATGTTCGCCACCGCCGAGCCGCACACCACCGCCAGCAGCCACACCGTCGGCCTGCTGAGCCTCGCCCGGCTCGCCGCTACTTCTGGATCAACCATGCCAGAAATGCTACCCCCGGACGGCCGGATATATGGACTGATCGATCCGAAAGTGTCCGAGGGCACGTCCGGCCCGACATCCGGACCGGACGACTTACCATGGGGCGACCAGCCGACGAGGGGAGGGATTCGATGGCGCGCACCGGACGGCCGCGCGCGTTCGACCTCGACCAGGCGCTGGAATCCGCCTTGCTGGTCTTCTGGGAGCACGGGTACGAGGCGACCTCGCTGGCGCAGCTGCGCGAGGCGCTCGGCGTGTCGTCCGCGAGCTTCTACGCGGCTTTTTCGTCCAAAGAGGACCTGTTCGCGCGAGTCGTCGAGCGCTACATGTCCGGCTACGGAACGGTGGCCGACCATCTCGCCGACGAAGACCTCGCGCCCCGGGAGGCGATCGAACGCTTCCTGCGCGCCTCTGTGGCCATGCAGACCGATTCCGCGCACCCGCTCGGCTGCCTCCTGATCATGACCGGCACCCTCACCGGCCAGGCCAACGCCCGCGTCCGCGCGCTACTCGCCGGATACCGGGACATCCAGCGCCGGAACCTCCTGGCCCGTATCGAACGCGCCGTCGCCGACGGCGAACTTCCGCCGGATACCGATGCGGCGGCACTGGAAACGCTGTTCCACATGTTCGTCGCGGGCATCTCCACCGAGGCCCGCGACGGTGTGCCCGCGAAGACGATCGACGGCGCACTGGACCACCTGATGCACCTGTGGGATTCCCTCGCCCGCTGACCTCGACCCCCCGTTGGAAGGACCCCTCCGCGATGCAGCCTGGCGACCTCGCCCCCGATTTCACCCTCCCCGACGACCAGGGCGCGGAGCGCACCCTGTCGGACTTCCTCGCCGACGGCCCGGTCGTGCTGTTCTTCTACCCGGCCGCGATGACGAGCGGCTGCACCGCGGAAAGCTGCCACTTCCGCGACCTGGCCGCGGAATTCGCCGAAGCGGGCGCGCAGCGCGTCGGCATCAGCCCGGACGCGGTCGGCAAACAGCGCGAGTTCTCCGCCAAGCACGGCTTCGACTATCCGCTGCTGTCCGATGTGGACGGCGCGGTGGCGAAGCAGTTCGGCGTATGGCGCAAAATCCTGCCGCTGCACACGAAACGGCAGACGTTCGTGATCGGGACGGACCGGCGGGTGCTGGACGTGATCAAGAGCGAGCTGAACTTCACGGCGCATGCCGATCGGGCGTTGAAGGTGCTGCGGGAGCGCGCGGACGCCTGACCGGTGCTCCTTCTCGCGAAAATCGGTCTCGAAAAATCCCGCGGACGGCGACCCGGCAACGCCGGTGCGAGCGATGTAGAGGTCGTGAGGTTCGAGCGCGAAGGAGACCGGAGATGACCAAGCAGGGGGAGCAAGGATCCAGCGAGGAATGGGTGGTGGTCCGCCGTCCCGGGCTCATCCGGCTCGCTGACTCCGCGTTGCGGGCCAGAATCGCCTCGGCCCGCGCCCGCCGCCGCGGCGATACCATGATCGGCCTGGTGGCGACAGCGGCGAGGGCGGGCGCGAACGCCAAAGTCCAGTCACACGAGCCGGACGGGGCCAGGTGGTCGATGACGGTCATCGCGAAAGACACTGGCCGGTGACCGGCCCGGCCAACGCGACCGAGAGCGAATCGCCGCCCGGGCACGGCGGCCGGGACCCGCTGGCCATGGTCCTCGCGCTCGACGAGGTGCAGGACAGACTGCACAGCTTCGTCCGGCGGCGCATACCCGACGTGCACGACGCCGAAGCGGTGTACTGGGAGACTTTCGAAGCGTTCGGCGCGTACGTCGACGACAAGGAATGCCCGCCGTCCGATTTCCGCCGCCTGCTTTTCGGCATCGCGGGCAAGAAAGTGGCCGACTACTGGCGTGCGGAACGGCGAAGGCAGCACTGCGTTCTCGTCGAGCCGTCGGACGCCCACCTGCTTCTTCAACGGTGGTCCAGCCCGTACGAGTCGGTGGAGCAACGGGTCGACTTGGCGCGCGCGGCAGCGGAGGCCCCGCTGGACGAAAACATGCGGCGAGCGCTCGTTCTCGTCGTCGTCGACCAGCTTTCCCAGGACGAAGCCGCCGCGGTCATGGGTGTCCACCGGAGTCAGGTCCGGCGGCTCCTGGCCAAGGCGGGCAAGTTGATCCGCGCGAACGGGCGGCTCGACGAATACGCCGGAACAGCCCGGCCGGAACGCGCGAAGCACCAGGGCTCGGGGGGACAGCCATGAACGACGACATCATCGAGCAGTTGATCCGCGCCGGGGGACGCCCGGCACCGCGACGGCCAGCGCACTTGCGGGTCGACGCGGCACAACTCCGTGCGCGGCTGGCTTCGAAGCCGCCTGAACAGCTCGCGCGGCTCGTCGAATACACCCGGAAAGTGCATGCCGATCTCGTCACCGCTTCCAGCCACGACGGACCGGAGCAGCACCCTGCTCCGCCCTCGCCGGACCGCGGCACGCGGAGCAGGCAATTGCCGCATCCGGCGGTGAAGCCTTTCCGCGACAAGATTGTCGTGGCGGGAGGAAGCGGGGCGGGAAAGTCCGCCTTCGTGGCCGCCATTTCCACGGAAATGCTGAGCACCGGCGAGAATCCGGAGCGGAGTCAGGCCGATCTGGGAAAACTCGTCCTGTCCGCCGAGGTATCCCTCCGCTTGTTCGGGATGCCGGATCCGTTCCGGGCCACCGCCGAATACGAAGCCATCGCCGAGAACGCGCTGGGCGGAATCGTGCTGGTCGACTCCGGCCGGTTGGCTGACGCCTTCCCGCACATCGACTATCTGGAAAGCCACGGCATCCCCTACGTCGTGGCCGTCACGATGATCGGCGGCCCCGTCCGCCGCACCATCGAGGAAGTCCGCCAACTGTTGGTGCTCAAGCAGACCGTGCCGATCGAGCAGTGCGACGCGCGCGTCCCCCAGTCAGCGAGGCGAGTGCTGGCTGCTCTGATCGACGAGGCCACGCGGACGCACTGTTCGCCGGGGCAGAGCGTGCCGGAAGAACTGCGGCTGGCTGCCGATCGGATCCTGGCCTGACTGGGGGGGGCACCGGTTCGGCCAGCCGAACCGGGGCCCCCGGCCCGG
>NZ_JBSHAM010000123.1:0-20022 GCF_053611505.1 Amycolatopsis sp. NPDC054798
CTATCGCGGCGACGGCGACCACCGTGACCGTGAGCAAGGCGAAGACGAGGGTGTTGGGGAACCACTTTTCCGACCACGCCGCGCTGCGGGTGGCCACGCGGGCCAGCCGGCCGCGGGCGGATTCGGCGGCGGGGGGTGAATCGGGCACGGACACGGGGACTCCCAGGGTGGTCAGCCGGCGGGCTGGAGGACGCGGCGGTGGACGAGTTCGGCCGCGGCGAGGTCGGCGAGGGCGGTACCGACGGCCTTGAAGACGGTGATCTGGCGGTCGCCGCGGCGGCCGAGTGCTTCGCCTCGGCAGAGCTGGGGCAGGGTGGCGGTCACCGCGTCGGGGGTGATGACGCCGGCGGCGAGGGGCTGGGTGAGGTCGCCGGACTCGTCGAGTGCGATGGCGCTGTCGATGTACAAGACGCCGCGAGTGAGGCAGGCGTCGTCGGCCTCCCGCATGTCCGGGCGGAAGCTGCCGACAAGATCGAGATGCGTTCCCGGGCGGAGGAGTTCGCCCCGGATGATCGGACTGGTGGCGAGAGTGGCGCAGGAGATGACGTCGGCCTCGGGCACGGCTGCGTCGAGATCGTCTGCAACCTGGGCGTCGACCCCGGACTGCCGAATCCGGAGGACAAGCTGTTCGGCTGACTCCCGGCGTTGGTCGTGCACCAGGACGGTGGTGATGCCGAGGACGGCGGCGTGCGCCTCGGCGGCGAGCGAGCCGATGTGACCGGCGCCGACGACGAGATGGGTCCGGCTGTCGGGGCGTGCCAGGTAGGAGGACGCCAATGCCGCGGTCGCGACGGTGCGCCGGCGGGTCAGTTCGTTTCCGTCGATGACCGCGAGGTGTTCGCCGGTGTCCGCGCTGGCCAGCACGTAGGCCGAGGACAGGGCCGGGCGGCCGAGCGCGCCGTTGCCGGGGAAGACGTTGACGAGCTTGACCCCCAGCAGGCCGCCGGCTCGCCAAGAGGGCATCACCAGCAGCGTGGCGCCGGCGCTCTCGTCGATCCGGTGGTGGTGACGGGGCGGGGTGGCGGCTCCTCGGGCGAAGCCTTCGCGGAGCGCCGGAATCAAGGCGTCGAACGGGAGTGCGTTCGCGGTCTCGTCGGCGGACACGATGTACACGGTTGGTCCTCTCGGTTCAGTGTCCAGCACGACATCGGAGGTCGGGCGCGGACTGGCATGTGAGGCAGTGGTCCTCAGGCAGGCCCCCGGCGGGAGCGACGAGGTGGGCGCCCGTGGCCGTGGAGAACGGTCGGGCGGCCGGGATCAGGCCGGACGCCGCGCAACGCGCCGTTTGCGATCGTGCAGACCGCGCCGCTTCGCGAGCGGCGTTCCTGCGCTTCAGCCATAAGTTACTCCTTAGTAACCGGCTACCGGTTACCGTTGACCGGTAACGAGTAAGATGCGCCACAAGGGCTGGCAAGTCAAGCCCGAACGACGAAGGGGGTGGAGACTTGAGCGAGGACGCGGGAGTTCGGCTGCAGCACACCAACCTGCGGGAGCAGGTGCTTGAGGTCGTGCGGCAGGCGATGGTGTCGGGCGAGATCCGCCCGGGCGACATCTACTCGGCGGCGGCGCTCGCGTCCCGGCTGGGCGTGTCCAGCAGCCCCGTGCGTGAGGCGATGCTCACGCTGGTCAACGAGGGTCTGATGGAGCCGGTGCGCAACCGCGGCTACCGGGTCGTCGCGATGAGCGAACAGGACCTGGACGAAATTTACGAGCTGCGCCAACTGCTCGAGGTGCCGGCCACCCTGTCGGCGGGAGCGAAAGCTCAGCGCGCCGACCTCGACCGGCTGGACAGTCTGGCGGAAGCCATCGAAGACGCCGCAGAGGCAGGCGACGTGGCTCGCTTCCTCGATGCGGACCGACGGTTCCACCTGGAACTGCTTGCGCTCGGGGGGAACCGGCGCCTGGTCGACAGCATCGCCGGCTTGCGCAACCAGACCAGGCTCTACGGGTTGGAGAAACTCGCCGAAGGCCGTCGTCTCACCGGGGCCGCCAGGGAACACCGGGACATCCTGGCCGCGATCGCGGCCCGCGATTGGGACGGGCTTAAGGATCTGGTGCACGCACACCTGCGCCATACCCGCGCCGACTGGGCTGCCGGGTGACGTATTCGCGGCGTGTCGTCAGGTTTCGACACGCTGTGCTTGGTTCGCCGTTGCCTGTCCATGGGGTGTTTCGATGAATGGGCGAGGTGATGGAGAAACTGGCGTTATTCGTCCTGCGGCGACGCCCGGACAGGAATGCAGCTTGCGAATTGTGGCCTGACAAGAAATATAAAGTACATCGCATTTTCATAGCCTGGTACGTGCCGAGAAATGCATCCGTGCAGATCAAGAGCTGTCGGTCGATGGCCGCTCGTGGTCCGGCATGATCGCGTGTCGTGCTGGTGCGCTTCGTCTATCTCGCCGTGGTCCGCGTGTTCGCTGTGTTGCGGCTACTGTCGATGACCGACCGCGAGAGGGACGTTGAGATCCTCGCCCTGCGCCATCGACTGACCATCTTGCAGCGACAGCTCGGTGGCCAGCGTCCGCGACTTCGTCCCGAGGACAGGATATTCCTCTCGATGTTGCCGGTGCCGCTGCCGCGCGCGGTGTTGCGTCGGCTCCGGCTTGTGGTCAGTCCGGACACGGTGCTGCGGTGGCATCATCAAGGTCGCGCCCTCGACCGTGTGGGAGACCCTCAAGGCCGACGGTGTCGACTCGGCGCCGCAACAGACGACAGTCAGGTGGGCTGACTTCCTGCGCTTCCAGGCGGAGGCGATCCTGGCGATGGATCTCATTGAGACCGTCACCCTTACCGGGCAGCGGCAGTACATCCTCGTTGCCATCCCCCATGCTGGCCGGGTCCGCGTTCTCGGTACCACCGCGCACCCCACACATGCCTGGGTGCCGCAGGTTGGTCGCAATCTGTTGATGGACCTGGCGGACGCCGGGCACGTTGTGCAGGTCAGGTTCCTCGTCCGCGACCGCGATGCGAAGTACCCCGAGTTGATCGATGAGATCCTCCGTGGCGCGCCAAGCTCGCCACTGTGCTGGCCGGTGTTCGGATGCCTCGTGTGAACGCGATCATGGAACGCTGAGTGAAGACGCTGCGGGCCGAACTGCTGGACCGCACGCTGATCTGGAACGATGCTCACCTCAGGCATGCGCTTCGTGAGTACGAGCAGCACTGCAACCTGCATCGAACCCACCGGTCGCTGGCCGCCGCGGCACCCATGCGAGCCCGACCCCCAGGCACTTGAACCCGAGCGGATCGAACGCCTCGTGATACGCCGACAGGACCGCCTCGGCGGAGTCTTCCATGAGTACAGACAGGCCGTTTGACTCCCATGGACGTGGTTTTCGGCACGCACAGGGCCGACTATGTCGTCTGGGTCCGTGCGCCGTTGCCTACGCCACCCAGCCGGGCTCGACCTGTCAGGTCAGCAGGGATACCTTCGCTATGACCTCAAGCGGATCGAGAGGTGGCTCACAGGCGGGATGCGCCAACCGCGCTCCTGGCCTGGTGCCGTCGTGCGGTCAAAAGATTGACGGGCCGGGTTATAGGTGTCCGAGCCATGCCAAGATATAACGCGAAGCTTCATCAGACGGCGAGAGGACGTGTCCCCACCCTGGGACAAGGTGAGTCGTCAGTCTGGTGCCTCGTGGGAAGAACCGTGCTTCGTGCTCTGACAGGGCTTGGGTGTCTCGGCATCGCCCGGCCCGCGCACTCGCAGGACAGAACGAGTTGTCTTGCTGCCCGGAGATCACCAGTATCGGCGGGACTGGCACGGTAATCGGGGTCGTCCACATCTCACGTGCGCCGGCGAGTTCAGCGCGCGACCAGATCCCCTTGGTGTTCTCGTCCTGTCGCAAGAGGTCTGCCGGGCTGGCCGGAGACCACCACAAGTCCTCGCGCCGGCCGGGTACCGTGGTGATCCAGCCGTCATCTAGTTCAGCGAATCGAGATTCGCGATTCGCTGCATGGACTGCGTCGGGCGGCACGGCCACTTCGGCCAGGTCGGGTGCATGCACCATGCCAGTAAGCGCTATCCCGGAGAGGATGGCGGCGATTTCCGGGTGGCACCGACATGCATAGAGTGCAAGGGCGGTCCCGGCGCTGTGGCCGACGAGCACAATCTGGTCAAATGATCCGTATTTTCCTCGTTTGAGGTCATGCAACAATGTCACCAGGGCATCGACGACAACAGGCGCTGTCGGTTGCTCGGAGAACAGGCGTGTCGAACTGCCATGGCCGGGTCGGTCCATGTTCAACGTCGCCCAGTTCGCCCGCCATGCGCGGTTCGTGTAGGAGTACTGATCCGCCGGTGTCATGGACCAGTACTTGCTGGTGAAACCAGCTCCGTGCAAGAGGACTTGTACTCCCCGGGGCTGCGGAGGTTTGCACAGTTCGCCTCGCATGCTGGCGGAACCGATACCGATGGGAATATCCAGATCCAGGGACGCTATCGAGGGCGAGTGCATCACGGCATCTGATCATACCGCGATGCGAATCACGTTGCTCCTGGTCGCTGAGGCCTGCTTGATCCGATGTGCGCCGAGGAGGCAAGACGGGCATTCGCCGAAGGCGCGATCTTGTCGGCGAATGTCCGGACCGCCTGAGACCGGGTCGTGCGATAGAGTTCCAGGAAGTAACGTGTCTCCTAGCGCATGGTCGCGTCGGCCGCCGCGCGGGGCAGCCACTCGCTTTCGAGTATCTCATTCGTTCTGGGTGCGTTGTTCGTCAACGCCGAACGGTGGGCGACCACGAGCCAGCAAGCCGTAGTGATCAGCTCCGGGTGCGTGGTGCGGCGCGGGATGGTTTTGGCGTAGTCGTCAGCCCAGGTGAGCAGGTTGCTGAAGGCCCGTGTGTCATAGAGGTAGATGTGCTGTCCCGAACTTCGATTACGTGTTGGTGCAGGACTTCCCACGAACTGTCGGTGTCGAATAGGTCGCGCCAGCGAGAAGTCGTCGGCGTGAGCGTCAGTTCTGGAGTTGCGCTGCGCAGCCACCGCCAGAACGAATAGAGCCGAATTCGCCGGTAATGGCAGAGGATTGCCTTGCGGAGGGGTTCCACGGCCACGACAACGCAACCCAGCGGTAAGAGAACGAACCGGGCAGTGCTCAGCAATACCGCGGCTTGGGACAGTGCCGGCTGTCCTGGTCGAGAACTCGGTCGTTAGCCTTGACCTGCTGTTTGTGGCATTCGTTGATCGGTGTTCTGTGATTGTTCGGCTGTCGTAGAGGATCTTGGTCCAGGTGTTGTCCTGGCTGACGCTGCTGGCGCGGGGCTCAGCCTTCAAGGACGCGGAGATACTCGCGCTACGCCATGAGGTCGCCGTTCTGAGCCGCACGAACCCTCGCCCACGACTGGACTGGGCCGACCGGGCGGTGCTCGTGGTCAGGAAGTGGCGTCAACCGAAACCGCCGGGCCGTCCGCCGATCAGCGACGAGATCACCACGCTGATCGTGCGCCTGGCAATGGAGAACCGAACCTGGGGCGTGGTCCGCATCCAAGGCGAGCTGGGCCGGCCGGGCACCGCATCGCCGCCTCCACCATCCGCCGGATCCTGCGCGGCCACCGAATACCGTCGCCCACCGGCCGTGGCGACACGTGGCGCACGTTCCTGCGTGCCCAAGCCGACGGTCTTCTCGCGATCGAGTTCTTCCGCATTGACACCGTCACGCTCAAGCGCCTGTACGCGGCGTTCGTCATCGAGCACCGCGCCCGGCGGGTCCGCCTGCTCGGCGTCACCGGCCACCCGACCGGAGCCTGGGCAACCCCACTGGCCCGCGACCTCGCTGCAGATCTTGAAGACAGCGGACACCGGTTCACCCACCTGATCCGCGATCGGGACGCCAAATTCCACGCGGCGTTCGCCTCTATCGGCATCGACATGGTGCTTACCGCACCACAAGCACCGCGGATGAACGCGATCGCCGAACGCTGGATCTGCTCGCTCCGCCGCGAATGCACCGCCCGGCTGCTTATCACCGGACGTAACCACTCCAGCCACGTGCTTGAGACGTACGTCGACCACTACAACGCCGACCGCAGCCACCAAGGCCACGGCGTTGGATTACGAGCATCCGATGACGACCCGAACGTGGTCCCATTGCCCACCCCGCCGGACCGGATCAAGCGCATACGACGCCTTGCAGGACTACTCAACGACTATCTACCAGCCGCCTGAATCCCCAGTTCACAGCCGATGACGGCATTTTCGACCAGGACAGGCATTGTACGAATCCCCGCTGCGTTCAACGGGATAGTTGGCTATAAACCAAGCGGCCCAGACCTTCCGACGTCGTGGCGCGCGATGTCAACAGAGGGTGTACTCGCCGAAATGTCGCTGATGCCCGGACAGTCGCGGCGGCGTTCGGATACTTTCGCCCTGAGCCGCAACAGAAGCGCCAGCGCGTGGGCGTGTGCTCGGGCGCAATACTCGCGTCGGTCGATGCCCGTATCCGCGATGCCGTGCATGCCGCAGCCGACGCGCTCGAGAGGGTCGGCCATGAACTGGTCGAAACCGACATTCGGTTGAGAGAAGAAGCGACCGCCGCTTATTTCACGGCCTGGGTCGCAAATGTTGCGCAACTGCCGGTCCCTGTCTGACGCGAGAACGATCTGCAGGAGGTGGCCAGGCTGCTGCGGCGGCTCGGAGCCGCTGTGGTGCCGGCCGAACTATCAGGCGAGCTCGCGTTGCTGGACGCCGCACGTGCGCGGGCTGTGCACAACCGAGTGGGTGTCGAGCTCGGTCCCGTCTGTTCACGTCCGAAACTGGCAATCGGTGAGCCGCGGCGTTCCGACCCGGTGGCTGCTGTAGCAGCTCAAGCTGAGTTCGCGCCGTTCACGATCCCTGCCAACGTCGAAGGCAGACCAAGCATCACAGTCCCGGTTTGGGCTCCCGGCCCACCCGGGCCCCCATTCGCTGTAATGCTGTCCGCACGCCGTGGATATGATCGGTCGCTCTTGGTATTTGCAGCCGAGGTCGAGCATGCTGTGGGTGGCTTCCGACGGCCGGAATGCCGGTCGCGCACGTGCGCCACTGGGGGAGATTCGTGGTGACAGCATCGTCCAGTACAGCGGAGAAAACCGTGCTTCCCCGCATTTTTCACGTCTGGCTGGGCGGTGCTCTGGTGTCGCAGCTCGGCGACGCCGCTTTGTACTTCGCATTGGGGTGGGCGGCCTCGGCTCACGGCGGCCTGGCGGCCGGATGGGTTCTGTCGGCGGTCGCGCTGCCGCGGACGATTCTGCTCCTGTTCGGCGGTGCCGTCGGCGATCGGCTCGGTGCCCGACAGGTCATGATCATCGGTGATGCCGTGATGCTGGTCGTCGCCGCAACACTGGCTGTCGTGTCGGGGGCAGCTGGGGCACCGTTGGCCATTCTCGTGATAGCAGCTCTCATAGTCGGTACGAACGACGCCTTCTACCTGCCCTCGTCCGGATCGATGCCCCGCCGGCTCGTCGAGCCCGAACTGCTCCCGCGGGCAGTCGCGCTTCGTCAGAGCGGAACGCAGGTGATTAGTCTGGTCGGTGCTCCTATCGGTGGTGCGTTGGTGGCATTTGCCGGACTCTCCGCAGCGGCATGGGTCGACGCGATTACCTTCGCTGTGGTGCTGGTCGTTCTGGTTATGGTGCGTCCGCCGTTCACCCCGCCGTCGCCCGCGCAGCGCAAGCACATCCTGCGCGAGGTGTGGGAAGGGATCCAGATCGCGGTCAGGACCTCCGGACTGGGACCCGTACTGTTGCTCGTGGCGGGCGCGGCGGGGTTCGTGCTGCCTTTTGTTTCTCTGCTTATCCCGCTGCTGGCGCGAGAGCACGGATGGGGTTCGACCGGTGCGGGGTTTGTGGTCGGAGCCCAGAGCATGGGCACGATTGTCGTAACCCTGATTATCAGTCGCCGCGGGATCTTCGCCCGCCCCGGCATTGTTGCCGCGCTCGCGCTGGCTGTGGTCGCCGTGGGGGAACTGGCGGTCGGCCTCACGCCGGCGCTGCCGATGGCCATCACGGGCGCGATAGGCGTCGGCGCGGCGAGCGGCATGTTCGTCAGCCACCTCAGCCCGCTGCTCCTCAGCGCCGCTCCTGATACGCATCTCGCTCGTGTCCAGGCAATCCTCTCGGTGATCCAGAGCGTGACTCTGTTGGCGACCAACAACATCATCGGCTCGGTTGCCCATGCGCTCGGACCTCGAGCCGGGGCCTTCGTGTGTACGGCCGCGCTGCTTGTGTGCGCCGCGGCCGGACTCCTCAGCCGGCCCATCCGCAGGGTCGCCCGACCGGCAGGTCGAGTTGCGCGTTCTTGATGGTCTGTCCTCGAGGGCATCGTCTGAACAAGGACAGCGGACGATGGTGCTAGCCACGACACTCGCGGTTGAAATGTCCGGCGGCGTACATCGGGTTTCGGCAGCGGCACCGCGACGTTGCGCGCGTATGAGCCTGCGAGGCCTGGCCGCGGCTGGATCACTTTCTCCTGCCACGAGCCCGTGCACCCGCTCAACACGAACAGCTGGCCCGACGAACTGCCTGGCGTGCTCACTCCGGACGGGAATCCGTCCGGGGTGCTAGTCCTGGGCAGTTCTCGTTTGGGGATGCCTGCGCTGACGTTGGTCGCGGAGCGGCGGGACGCGGTCGGCTCAGGCGGATGGGAGCGCTGTTCGCGGTCGGCGCACTGTTGATTTGTCGCTGCTGGCTGCCGATCGCGCGCAGCGGGCGGCCGAAGAAGCGGACGACCCCATTCGAGCGGCCGGAGTTCGTTGGAATCTCATCCAGGTCATGCTCGCCGACGGCCACGCCGAGGCTGCCGAGGATGAAGCTATGAAGGCCCTCGCAGATCTTCGAGCGGCGCTCGGACCGGACCGTCTCGACGCTGCGGCACTGTCGGGAGCTCTCCTGCTGATCGCCGCAGTGGCGGCAGTCCGCGCTGGCAACGCATGGACTGGTCGCGACCGGCTTCGCCAAGCCGCACCACTGGCGGAGCGAGTGGGCGACCGTAACGTCTGCTGGACGGTGTCATCCGTGTCAAGGAAGCCGCCGATCTGGCGCACAGCGAGGCGCTCAGCAAAGCGAACGAGCTGCGGGAGCGGCGGCGAAGGTTGGTCTGTGACGTGAAGGCTGCCGACCCGGAACTCACCACCCGCAAGATCGGCGCGATTGCTCAGCTCGGTGCGGCCTCGGTGAGCAGAATCCTTCTCGCGGGCGAGGATGACTGAGATGATCAAGGACTCGTGGACGAGTGGCATCGCGGCTGGCCTGAGGCCTTGCGATCCGCGAACAGCCGTAGAAGACCAGCACGTGCTGGTCTTCTAGCGGTGCTGTGGCGCGGGGGCAAGAGCATGGTCGGATCTAGAACGGATGGATCCGCGACTTCGGACGGGTCCACTCGGGTGATTCAGTAGCTGCTACCGATCTAGGCATCCAGATGCGTCACCGTGAGGTATCCAGCGACGCGCGTCGAGTTGGGGTCGGCTCGCTATGGCGGGCCCTACCGGTGTCGCGCCCTCTGGCCTTCCGCACCGCAAGTTGAGACCTGACGCCATTCCGGCCACCACTACCGGCGTGCACGGGGACGCGGCTAAGCCGGCCAACCCAAAGACAGAACTGCCGGTCGGCGTTGCCACCCGCCGGAGACCGCGGCTGAATCTCAGCTTCCTACTGGATTTCTGCGCGCCAGAGAGCGAAGCCGACGCTTCTAGCGAGAAGCTGTTAGCCCGATGGTTGAATTCGCAGCTACGTCGGCATCGAAACATTTCGTGGTTAGCTCACCAACATGACGGGTCTAGTTCACGGTCACTGCTCCACCGGAGTGAAACCGGGGACTTGTCGATGTTTTCGGCCTTGTTGTTGTCACAAAGCAACTGCCGTCCGCGATGTAGCCGTTTGCATGATCGTGTTCTGCCGCGCCGTCTGGTGTCGTCCAGGGCCTGTAGACCTCGGGTCCGAGTGTTTCCGGCGCGGTTCGTGCTGCACTCAGTTCGTTCGAGGGGAAGAATATGAGGCACAGATCTGCATTGGCGGTTTCCGCCGTGACCTTGGGGGCACTGGTGGTCGCTGTACCGTACGCGGCGTCTGCCGCGCCGCGTACGGTGGCTCCGCCGGTCACGGTGTGGACTCCACCGTCCACAGTGAACAAAACCCCGACCGGGGGCCAACCGCCGACCGCTGCGTGGCGGCCGGGCTACAAGCCGGGCATGGCGGCGGCCGCGGTGTCGTCGTGCGGGGTGCAGGAAACCGGGTTGCTGCCGCAGTATCCGTTGGAGCGGTTCAAGATTTCGGACCGGATGGAAGCGCTGGTCAACACGCACGACGGAAACCTCACCATCACGCAACGGCAGTTGACCGTCAAAGGCACCGGAGAGAACCTGTCGCTGTCGCAGGTGTACAACAACCAGCGTCCAGGCAGCGGCAGCTTCGGCACCGGCTGGACGCTCAGCCACGGACAGGACGTCGGCCTGACCTTCACCGGCTCAGACGTGGTCCTGCACGGCGATTCCGGTTACTGCGCCACGTTCACGCACAAGACTGACGGCAGCTACACCCCGGCTCCCGGCGTGCACGCCGAACTCACCAAAGCCCCTGGTGGGAAATACCTGCTAACCTTCAACGGCTCCAACGAAACCTGGACGTTCAGCCCCGCGGGCTGGCTGCTGTCGGAGGCTGACCGCAACGGCAACACCGTCACCCCGCGCTACAACTCCGACGGCACCACCGCCTCGATCACCGACACCCAGGGCCGGGTCACGACCTTCGGCTACAGCAACGGGCTGGTCTCGGCGATCACCGACCCGACCGGCACCACCGCGGCGACCTACCGCTACAACAACGCCGGACAGCTGACCGATTTCACCGACCGGTCCGGCACGTCGATGCACCTCACGTGGACCGGCACCGGCGATCTCGCCTCGGTTCAGGACCCCAACGGCACCACCTACAGCTTCGGCTACGACGGTGCTCATCGGGTCACCGAAGTGAAGTTCGCTCGCCAAGCCGGGCAGGTCAAAACCACGTTTGGTTACGGCAGCGGGCAGACCACCGAGACCGACGCTAACGCGCACTCCGCGACCTACAAATACGACGCCCAGGGCCGTCAGTCCTCGGCCACCGACGCGCTAGGACATCAGCAGCAGGCGTCCTGGACCGCCAACGGAGACGTGCAGATCGCGACCGACGGGCTGAACAACAGCACGACCAACGCCTACGACCCGTTCAACAACCTGATCGGCACTCAGCTGCCGACCGGTGCGAAGACGAGCGTCGGCTACACCGACGCCGCCCACCCGCACCTGCCGACCACGGTCACCGATCCGGCCGGGGACAGGATCTCCCGCAGCTACGACAACGCCGGGAACGTCACGAAGATCCACTCCGACGGGCTGAACGCCGACCTGCAGACCCTGACCTACACCCAGCCGTTCGGGCAGGTCTCGACCAGCGTCGACGGCAACGGCCACGTCACCGGCTACGCCTACGACAACACGGGCAATCTCACCACCGTCACCCCGCCCACCCCGCTCGGCACCACCCGCTACACCTACGACTCCCTCTCGCGAGTCGCCTCGGTGACCGACGGGCGCGGGATCCGGCTGGACTACGGCTACGACAAACTCGACCGCGTCGTGTCCGTCACCCGCCACAGCGACGGCGTCGTGCTGCAGGCCGCGGCCTACGACAACAAC
This sequence comes from Amycolatopsis sp. NPDC054798, assembly GCF_053611505.1. Taxonomy (NCBI): domain Bacteria; kingdom Bacillati; phylum Actinomycetota; class Actinomycetes; order Pseudonocardiales; family Pseudonocardiaceae; genus Amycolatopsis; species Amycolatopsis sp. NPDC054798. The sequence continues at coordinate 11,652 of NZ_JBSHAM010000123.1, forward strand.
GGCAGCCTCACTCGCCGCGACACCGCCACCGCCACCCATGTCTTCGGCTACGACACCGGCGGGCAGCTGCTCACCGACACCCGTACCGACGACAGCAGCCCCGACGAGCACCTCGCGTACGGGTACGACCTCGCTGGGAACCTCACCTCCGTCACTGATCCCGGCGGCCAGACGGTCTACGGCTACGACGCGGCGAACCGGCTCACCTCGCTGACCGACCCGTTCGGGCAGACCACGACGTTCGGCTACGACAACGCCGACCGCCGCACCAGCACCACCTGGCCCGGTGCCGGAACCCAGGCCAACGGCTACGACAACTCCGGTCGCCAAACCAGCCTGACGGTAAAAAACGCGGCGGGAACGCAACTGCTGCAGACCACCTACAGCTACACCCGCCCCGGCGGAGTCGACTCCGACCAGATGCAGTCCAAGACCGATGCCACCGGCACCACCAACTACGCCTACGACGCACTGCAACGCCTGAAGACCGCCGGTGCGACCAGCTACAGCTACGACAACGCCAGCAACATGACCAAACTCGGCACCTCGAATTTCACCTACAACGCCGCCGACCAGCTCGTCAACGACGGCCGCACCCGCAGCTACGACACCGCCGGCAACCTCACCGGCGCCACCAACCCCACCGAAACCAACAACTACAGCGACACCAACCAATTCGTCTCCGGCAGCGACGCCGCCGGCAACAGCTTCACCGCCACCTACGACACCCTCGACCAAACCCAACCCCGCCAGCTCGCCTACACCACCAGCAGCGGAACCACCACCGACCGATTCACCACGACGGCATTGGGCATGACCCAGGCCGTGCACAACGGGGCACGCACCAGCCTGACCCGAGACCCGAAGGGCGCGATCGTTACCGAGAAAACCGGTGCCGGGGCCCGCTACAACATCGTCACCGACTACCAAGGCAGCGTCGTCGCCCTGATCTCCACCACCGGCGCTGTCGCCGCGACCTACCGCTACGACCCTTACGGCGGCAGCACTGCCACCGGACCCAACGGCGGAGACAACCCGTTCCACTACCTCGGCCAATACCAGTACGGTGTCGACATGCTGCTCGGCTACCGCTGGTACTTCCCCGGCTGGGGCCGATTCCTCACCCCCGACCCCACCGGACAAGAAGCCAACCACTACGCCTACGCCCAAAACGATCCCATCAACAACAGCGACCCCACCGGCGCCTACAGCCTTGCCAACCTTGGGTCCAACCTCGGCGGGCAGCTCGGCGGCTACATCGCTGCCGGGGTCACCGCCGCCGCATGCGCCAGCACCGCGGGGCTGGGCTGCCTGGTCGCCGGAGTGGTCGGCGGCGCAATGCTCGGTGCCGCGTTCGGAGGACTCGGCGCCGCCATCGGCGGTGGCAAGGGGAACGACATCCGCGACGGGCTCATCGACGGTGCCATCAGCGGGGCGACGAAGGGCTTCGGCGGCGGTGCCCTCGGAAAGGCCTTCAGGTACTTCAAGGGAGCCCGTTAGACTGACCGAATACAGGACCCTGCAAAATCTGTACTACTGACATTTCAGGTGGGCGGGGTGTGATCACGCCCCGCCCACCGTATTCGACGAGGCGGTCATGAAGAAAGAAACGATCATCTGGATCTACACCGGAGTGCTAGTGGTTGCCGCGCTCGTGATGGCCTATCTTGTCTTCACGTCGTCCAATGTGGTGCCTATCTTAATTGTGGGCGCCATTGTGGCGCTCGCCCTGATGCTTCAGATACTGAGAGTCTCCAGGCGCCCCCGCTGAACTCATCCCCGGCTGCATCAGCGAAATCACCAATTGCAGCGACACCGGCCAGTTTTGTCTCCGGCAGCGGCGCCGTCGGCAACACACCGTGTCCTGGCGGACGCCGGCACCGTCACGGGAATCGGTGCGACAAGCCGGGGGTAGCGCGCGCACGCGGTCACTGCCGCGGAAGAACCTGGTCGGCATACCGTGGAGGGTCGCGTTCGCGTTGCAGGCCGACGGATGGATTCTGCGGAACGCGATTGGGTGGCACAAGCCCAATGCCATGCCCGAATCCGTGCGCGACCGGCTCTCGAACCGGTATGAGATGGTTTTCCTGCTGACCAAACAGCAGAAGTACTTTTTCGACCTCGACCTCGACCTGATCCGCGAACCCCTGGCTCGTCCGGAGGCGGTCGGGGAGGGCCTCGTGATCGGCGGTGCGAACAAGGGCGGCCACGGCGGGATCGACGCGAGCGCGCGCCGCCGAGGTCACAGCGTCTACGGCAAATACCGGGATACGGCCCCCTTCGCCGGGAAGACGCCGTGGGACGCGATGCGCCCCACCGGGACCGACGCCATCGAGGAGCACAACGAGCTGATCGCGGTCTACCGCGAGAGCGGCGACCCGCGGAAGATCGCGGCGGTGAAGTGGCAGCGTCCGGTCGGCCCGTCCTCGACCCACCGGATCAACGGGATCTTGAAGACGTGCCTGAACCGGCCGGTGAAGCAGGGTCTGCTGGTGGTGAACGTGGCGTCGCTCGTGGAACTGCCTCCGGCGGCGCGGTGGACGCCCTTGGTGTGGACGGCGGAACGGGTGCTGCAGTGGCCGGTGGACGGGGAAGATCCCGTGCCCGGTGATGGGTGTGGACCCCGGAGCAGACCGGCTGTTTTCTCGACGTCGCGGTGAACCATCCCTTGTATCCGTTGTTCCATCTGATCGCGCACATCGGGTTGCGCCGGGGCGAGGCGTGCGGGCGGCGGCGTTCGGAGATCGACCTCGCGGTGGGCGAGGTGCGGGTGTCGAATCAGATTGTGCAGTGGGGTTGGGAGACGGGGAGTCGTCGCCGAAGACGGACGAGTCGGTGTACGCGGTCGCGATCGACCAGGTCACCGCCCTGGTGCTCGCGCAGCATCTGGCGCTGCAGGACGTGGGCCGGGAGCGTCTCGGGTCGCAGTGGAAAGACCACTACTTGGCTTTCACCCAGTGGGACGGCAGCCCGCTGCATCCCGCTTACGTGACCGACGTGTTCTACGAGTTGTCCCGCCAGGCGGGGTTGCCTCCGATCCGGCTGCACGACCTGCGGCACGGTGCCGCGACGCTGGCTCTCGCGGCGGGGGCGGAGATGAAGGTGGTGCAGCGGATGCTGCGGCACTCGTCGATCACCGTCACGTCCGATACCTACACGACGGTCTTGCCTCAGGTGTCGTTCGCGGCCGCGGAAGCGACGGCAGCGATCATCCCGCGGCAGTCGGCGCGAAGTCTTGGGCTCGCCTCGGGCTCGCCAACGACCACAGTGGACAGTCCGGAACTGGAAGAAAAGCTTCCAGAAAACCAAAATCCCCAGGCCGAAACTTCTCGAACCTGGGGAGTGAGGGTGCGCCATCAGGGACTCGAACCCCGAACCCGCTGGTTAAGAGCCAGCTGCTCTGCCAATTGAGCTAATGGCGCTTGGTGCTTCCCGCCGCTGTGGTTTCCCTCGGCGACGTGGAAAAGATTAGCAGGGCGTTCAGACCCCGTTTCAGGGGGGTCCCCTTTTCGTGCCGCCGGGGCAACGGCCCTGGTCAGCGGCGGTAGCCCGCCGTGAGCCGACCGAGTGGAGGTCGGCACGGCAGCTTCCGGGCAGGAGGGAAACTCCAGTGACCTGCGCGACACCGGCACCGCCACTGTACCCCGGAAACGACAAAACCCCGGCTTCGCCGAAAAGTTCTCGGTGAAGCCGGGGCGTACGGGTGGCTAACGGGGCTCGAACCCGCGACCTCCTGGACCACAACCAGGTGCTCTACCAGCTGAGCTATAGCCACCATCTGGCAAAAGATCTCGCGATCACCTTGCTGGAAGCAATCCTAGCGGGTGCCCGCGAGCGCTTTTCAGGGGGTCACCCTCGGTGGCGTTCCAGCACTTCGGCGGCGGCGGCTTTGGCCTCGTCGCTCGTCGGGCCGGGCTGGGGGACGAAGGCGATCGCGCGGTAGTACTCGAGTTCGCCGACGGACTCCTTGATGTCCGCGAGCGCGCGGTGGGCCAGGCCTTTCTCCGGCTTGGCGTAGTAGATCCGCGGGTACCAGCGGCGCACGAGCTCCTTGACCGACGACACGTCGACCATCCGGTAGTGCAGGTGGCCGTCGAGCTCCGGCATGTCGCGGGCGATGAAGCCGCGGTCGGTGGCGATCGAGTTGCCGGCGAGCGGGGCGCTGGCCGGGTCCGGGACCCATTCGCGGATGTACTCCAGCACGCGCTGCTCGGCCTCGGCGAGAGTGGTCGTCGAGGCGCGGACTTCTTCGGTGAGGCCGGACTTGGCGTGCATGTCGTGGACGACCTGCGGCATGCCGTCGAGCTTGGCGTCGTCGGCGTGGATGACGATGTCGACGCCCTCGCCCAGCACGTTCAGGTCGGCGTCGGTCACCAGCGCGGCTATTTCGATCAACGCGTCCTTGCCGAGGTCCAGCCCCGTCATCTCGCAGTCGATCCAGACAAGATGGTCGTTCACCCGCACCACCCTAACCCGACACGGGGATATCAGCGGCGTCACCTGGGCTTCCGGCGCGTTACGCTCGGTCAGCCAGTGCATCGAAGAGTGATTTCGGACTCGGAACGGGGTGCGGCCAGTGGCCGAGCAAGCGTCGGGACCAGCGGCGGAGATCGCACAGGGATACGCGAGCGACGGGGCGGCGGTCGAGCTGGGCGCGGTGGTGATCGACGGCAAGACGGAGGCGTCGGCCGCGGTCCGGCTGCCGCTGGCGACGTTGAACCGGCACGGCCTCGTCGCGGGCGCGACCGGCACCGGCAAGACCAAGACGCTCCAGCTGATCTCGGAACAGCTGTCTGCGGCCGGGGTTCCGGTCGTGCTGGCCGACGTCAAGGGCGACCTGTCCGGGCTGTCCGCGCCCGGCGAGGCGAGCGACCGCACCGCGAAACGGTCCGCGGAACTGGGCGACGACTGGGCGCCCGCGGCGGGTCCGGTGCAGTTCCTGTCGCTCGGCACCAGCGGCACCGGGATTCCGGTTCGCGCGACGATCACCAGCTTCGGGCCGGTGCTGCTGTCGAAGGTGCTGGGGCTCAACGAAACCCAGGAATCGACGCTCGGCCTGATTTTCCACTGGGCCGACCAGCGCGGTCTCGCCTTGCTGGACACCAAGGACCTGCGGTCGGTCATCACCCATCTGACCAGTGACGAGGGCAAGGAAGACCTCAAGGGCATCGGCGGGGTGTCCGCGGCGACGGCGGGCGTGATCCTGCGCGCACTGTCCAATCTGGAGGCTCAGGGCGGCGAGGAGTTCTTCGGCGAGCCCGAACTGGACGTCCACGACCTGATGCGCCAGCAGGACGGCAAGGGCGTCATCACACTGCTGGAGCTGGACAACCTGCAGTCCAAACCGGCGCTGTTCTCGACGTTCCTGATGTGGCTGCTGGCCGAGCTGTTCGAGGAACTGCCCGAGGAAGGCGACCTAGACCAGCCGAAGCTGGTGTTCTTCTTCGACGAAGCGCATCTGCTGTTCTCCGACGCGTCGAAGGCGTTCCTGGAGCGGATCGAGCAGACGGTGAAGCTCATCCGGTCGAAGGGCGTCGGCGTGTTCTTCTGCACGCAGCTGCCGACTGACATCCCGAACAACGTGTTGTCCCAGCTCGGCGCGCGGGTGCAGCACGCGTTGCGCGCGTTCACGCCGGACGACCAGAAGGCGTTGGCTCGCACGGTCAAGACGTATCCGAAGTCGCCGCATTACGACCTCGAGACTGCGTTGACGTCGCTGGGGATCGGCGAGGCGATCGTCACGGTGCTGTCCGAACGCGGCGCGCCGACGCCGGTCGCGTGGACGCGGCTGCGTGCGCCGCGGTCGAAGATGGGATCGATCGGTGCGGACGCGATCCGGGCGGCTGTCGCGTCGTCGGAGCTGAACGCGAAGTACGGGGAGACGATCGACCGGGAGTCGGCGTACGAGAAGTTGGCGGCGAAGGCGGTACCTGCTGAGCCGTCCGCTCCGGCTGCGGAGCCCGAGGCACCGGCCGCGCCCAAGTCCGAGAAGGAGGAGCCGGGGATGATCTCGCAGATGCTGAGCAACCCGGCGGTGAAGTCGTTCATGCGCTCGGCGGCGAGTTCGCTCGGGCGGGAGTTCTCGCGCGGGCTCTTCGGCAACCGGCGGCGTTGAGATACCTGACAGGAGATGGCAGGTATCGGCGGTTGACTGTTCGGGATCGAGTTTCCCCGCAGAGGAGCAGCAACATGACCATGACCGCCGTCGCCGCGTTCGAGCTGGACAAATGGGAGCCGCAGGCACAGGACGAGGCTGGGGGCACGGCGTTCGCGCAGGTGCTGATCGAGAAGACGTTCACCGGGGCGGTCGAGGGCAGCAGCCGGGTCGAGATGCTGACGGCGTCGAACGAGACGTCGCGTGCGTACGTCGCCTTCGAGCGCTTTACCGGCTCCGTCGACGGGCGGAAGGGCAGCTTCGTTCTCCGGCACACGGCTGGGGACGAAGGGTTGTCGCTGGTCCTGCTTCCCGGCTCGGGGACGGACGAGCTGACGGGCATCTCCGGATCGGCGGACATCGCCGTGGACGAGGCGGGCAAGCACACGTTCACGCTGGTCTACGAGCTGCCGGGCGCGTGAAAAAAAGCCGCTCTCTCCAGGCCCCGAATTCCCGGAGAGAGCGGCGAGGTTCCTCATCGTCCCAAGTGTGAGGAGCGGAGGCGGGCCGCCCCGACCGCGGTCCGCCTCCGGGGTGCCGATCAGCTGTTCACGATCTGGTCGACGATCTTTTTGGCGTCGTTGATCGGGATGGCGAACCCGATCCCGACGCTGCCGGCTGAGGAGTTCGGGCTGTAGAGCGCGGAGTTGATGCCGATCACCTGACCCCGGCTGTCGACGAGCGCGCCGCCCGAGTTGCCCTGGTTGATCGAGGCGTCGGTCTGGATCGCGGTGTAGCTGGGGCCGGACGTGACGTTCGAGGTCTGCCTGCCGAACGGCGAGTTCTGCTGATCGCCGCGGTCGCCGCCGCCGACGTCGGAAAGCGGCCGGTTGAGCGCGCTGACGATGCCGGTGGTGACGGTGTTCTGCAGCCCGCCCGGCGACCCGATCGCGATGACCTGCTGTCCGACGGCGAGCTTGCCCGAATCGCCGAGCGTCGCGGCGGTGAGCCCGCTCGTGCCCTGCGCCTGCAGCACCGCGATGTCGCTCTTGGTGTCCGCGCCGATGACCTTGGCCTGGTACCTCTTGCCGTCCGACGTGGTGACCGTGACAGTCTGCGCCCCTTGCACGACGTGCGCGTTGGTGAGGATCCGGCCGTCGGCGGTGAGAATGACGCCCGACCCGATCGCGGTGCCGCGTCCGGTCGTGACGTTCACCTGAACGACGCTGGGCACCACCTTCGCGGCGACGGTGCTGACATCCCCGGAAGCCGTGGTGTTGCTGATGGTCTGCCCGGTGGCGGCGGACGACGCGGTGGTCGAGGACGCACTGGAACTGCCCGTCAGCCCGACGATCGCCGCCCCGGCTCCTCCGCCGAGGAGGGCCGCAGCCAGCGCAGTGGCTCCGACGAGGGCAGCCAGACGGCCGGGTCGCTTTCGCGGACCGGCCAGGGCGGCGGGCGGTTGAGCGGGTTCTGGCATCGGTCCGTAGCGCGGGGTGCCGGGTTGTGCGGCGTGCGGGTTTGGCAGGGGTGCGGTGTTGGGTTCCGGCTGCGGGGCCGCGTTCGGCTGGTGCTGACCCGCGGCGCTCGGTTGGCTCGGGGTGGTCTGCCGGGATTGCTGGGCACCGCTGGAGGGCAACGCATCGTTCGACACCGAGTGCTGGGTTCCGCCAGCGGCCGTCTGCTGCGCGTCATACGCCGCCGACGGCCTTTGCTGCACGCTCTGCTGCGGCATCACCGGAACTTGTTGGGCACCGTGCTGCATCTCAGCGCCATGCTGCGCAGTCTGAGGTGCCTGCGCGTCGCCGTACGGACCGTTCGCGCTGTTTCGCTCACCCTGCGGCATGACTGGCCCCGACCGCTCGGCCCGCGGCATCGACCCGCCGAGGCGGCCGTCATCCGGAACCTGGGCGCTCATCGGCATTCCGGCTTGCCCGGCGGTGCCGTCTTCGACACCACTCGGATGCCCTTGGCGGGCGGCGAACGGACTCGACCCGGCCCGGTACTGGCCGTACTGATCACTGCTTTGGTGCGGCTGGCGCCCACCGGGGGCAGCGGGGCCGGGCCGGCTCTCGTTCTCGGTCATGAACCAAGACTCGCGCTCGTGCTTATGAACAGCCTGTGGAAAACCCTCAGGCTTTCCTGAGAAGAATCAGCTGAGAATTCTCAGCCGTTCTCAGCAAGGGCATCCTCGTCCGTGCCGTGCCGTGCCGTGCCGTGCCGTGCCGTGCCGTGCCGTGCCGTGCCGTGCCGTGCCGTGCCGTGCCGTGCCGTGCC
>NZ_JBSHAM010000124.1:0-19978 GCF_053611505.1 Amycolatopsis sp. NPDC054798
CCTTGAGGGAATCTGATTCCCTCAAGGAGCCCTTCACGGACCACAAGCGACGTCAGTCGAGGACCGCGAGCACGTCGATCTCGACCAGGAGCCCGGCCGGCAGCCCGACGTACACCGTGGTGCGGGCCGCGTGCGGGGCCTCGCCGATCAGTTCGTTGTAGACCTCGTTGAACGCGGCGAAGTGGCTGGTGTCGGTGAGGTACACGCGCACCATCACCGCGTCCGCGAAGCTCGAGCCCGCTTCTTCGAGCAGCGCGGTGAGGTTCTTGAACACCTGCCGGGTCTGGCTCACCACGTCGTCGCCGACGATTTCGTTGGTCGCCGGGTCGAACGCGACCGCGCCGGCGACCTGCAGGATGTTCCCCTTGCGGACGGCCTGCGAGAAGTTCGCCGGCGGCTTCGGCGCGTTCTCGCTGGTGATCGCCGTCTTGCCCATCATTGCCCCTTTCCGTTCCCCGTCCATCCACTGTGGACGGAAGCTTCCTCCGCAGCGGCCAGCAGCTCGGGCACGAGCGCCAGCAGCCCCTCGTAGTCCAGCAGCACCTTCGGCACCGACATCGACGCCGCGGCGAGCACTTCGCCGCCCGCGCCGCGCACCGGCGCGGAAATGCAGTGGATGAAGTCCTCGTGCTCGGCATTGTCCACGGCGTATCCGCGCTCGGCGACCTGGTCCAGTTCGGCCAGGTACGCCTCGGGCGTGGTGATCGTGTTGGCGGTGAGCACGACGTAGTCGATCGCGCGGGCGATCTCCTCGCGTTTCGCCCGCGGCATCGCCGCGACGAGCACCTTGCCGACCGCGGTGCAGTGCAGCGGCGCGCGTTTGCCGACCCGCGAGTACATCCGGACCGCGTGGTGTCCCTCGAATTTGTCGATGTACACCACCTCGCCGTCCTCATAGGACGCCAGGTGCACGGTGTGCCCGGTGCGCGAGTTCAGCCCGGCGAGCGCGTCGTGCGAACTGCGGCGGACGTCGCGGTCCTCCAACGCCTGGTTGGCGAGGTCGAACAGCGCGCTGCCGAGCCGGTAGTGGCGGGCCCCTTCGCGCCGCACGAAGTGGTGCGATTCGAGCGTACGCAGCAGACGCAGCACGGTCGTCTTGTGCACGCCGATCTCTTCGGCCAGCTCGTCGAGCGTCTTGCCGCCGCGGGCGAGGCCGCTCAGCAGCGTCAGTGCGCGGTCGAGGCTTTGACTCACGTGACCACCACTCCCTCTCCAGTGAGCCGGACCGAACTCCAGCTGTCGGCGTCCGCGCGCACCAGTTTCGTCACGACGGCTTCGGCCAGCGGCACGCCGACGTCGTCTTGGGTCAGCAGCGTCGCCGCGGCTTGCAGATGTCCGCGCCGGAGTCTCGTCAGCGGATCGGCCCCGCGCAAGGTCGCCGCCAGGAATCCCGCGGCGAAGGCGTCGCCCGCGCCGACCGGCTCGACCACGTCCACCTTGAGCGCGGGCGAGAACAGCGGTTCAGCCGGGCCCTCGACGAGCGTCGCGCCGCGTTCCCCGTGCTTGACCACGAGTGTGCGCGGGCCGGGCAGAAGCTCGCGCAGCCGCACCGGATCGCCGGTGCCCCACACGCGTTCCGCCTCGTCGTCGCCGGTCAGCACGAGATCGGCTTTCCCGGCCAGCTCGGCGAGCACGGACAGATCTCGTCCGGTCCACAGCGCGGGGCGGTGGTTGACGTCGAACGACACGAGCAGGTCGCCGCGCGGACGGTCGAGCAGCGCGCGGACGAGCGCGAGGCAGCTGTCCGAAAGCGCGGGCGTGATCCCGGAAAGGTGCAGCACGCGAACACCGGAGAAGTCCAGCCGGGACACCAGCTCCGGACCCATCCCGGACGCGGCGGAACCTGAGCGGTAGTAGCGGACCGGACTGCCGCCCGCGCCGCTTTCCTTCACGTACAGGCCGGTGGGGCGGGTCGGGTCGATCACGACGCCGCGCACGTCCACGCCCGCCGACGCGATCTCGCGGACGAGCGCGCGGCCGAACGGGTCGTCGCCGACCGCGCTGACCCATCCGCTCGGCACGCCGAGCGCGGGCAGATGGCAGGCGACGTTCGATTCCGCTCCGCCGATGGTGCGCAGCCAGGTGCGCACCTCGTCCGGCGGGCCTGGTTCGGCGGGCACGAACAACGCCATCGACTCGCCGATGCAGAGCACTTCGGGCGGCACTCCGGGCGACGCTGTCGGACTGCTGGTCACTGACGTTCCTTCCCCGTTGACCTGTGGCGACCCGGATGCTACACCTAAGCAACGCATTTTGCGCAACGTCCGTTGCAAGATACGCAACCGAGGTCCCAGATGAACAGCAACGCCGCTCTCACCGCCGCCGTCCGAACCGGGCGCGGCGAACGGATCGACTGGCGCTTCCGCGCACTCCCCCCGGCACTCGCCGGGCTCACTCTCGACGAAGCCGCGGCGCGCCGCGCGAAGCTCTTCGACGACGGCTTCTTCGGTCCGTTCGTGGTGATCGACGCGGACGCGATGGAACACAACCTCGCCACGATGGCCCGCTGGTGCGCCGAACGCGGCATCGCACTCGCGCCGCACGGCAAAACGACGATGGCTCCGGAGCTGTTCGCCCGGCAGCTGGAGCACGGCTCGTGGGGCATCACCGCGGCGAACGCCGGGCACGTGCGGATCTACCGCGCGTTCGGCGTGTCGCGGATCCTGCTGGCGAACCAGCTCGTGGACCCGTCCGCGCTGCGCTGGCTGGCCGGTGAACTGGCGGCGGACCCGGACTTCGAATTCGTCTGCTGGGTCGACTCGGTGCGCAGCGTCGAGCTGATGACCGAAGCGCTCGCTGGTGCCGAGCGCCCGGTGGATGTCTTGGTGGAGCTGGGCGGCGAAGGCGGACGCACCGGCGTGCGCGACGCAGCGACTGCGCTGGCTGTCGCCGAGGCAGCGGCGAAGAGCCCGGTGTTGCGGCTGCGTGGCACGGGCGGTTACGAAGGCGCGCTTTCGCACCACACCGACGAAGCCGCGCTCGCGAAGATCAGTTCCTATGTGGACAGTCTGCGCGACGCGACGATCACGTTCGCGGAGAAGGGTTTGCTCGCCGAAGGCCCGGTGTACGTCACCGCAGGCGGCAGCGCGTATTTCGACCGCGTCGTGGACGAGCTGACCAAGCCGTGGCCGGACGGTCTCGAAGTAGTCCCGATCCTGCGCAGCGGCGCGTACCTCACGCACGACGACGGCTTCTACCGCGAAATCTCGCCGCTCGGCGAACACCCGCGCATCGCCGGTGTCGACGGCTTCCGTCCCGCGCTGCACGCGTGGGCGCAGGTCACGTCGAAGCCGACGCCGGAGCTGGCGCTGCTCACCGCGGGCAAGCGCGACCTGCCGTACGACGAAGGCATGCCGGAACCGCAACTGCTGCGCAAGGACGGTGTGGTCACCGAACTGACCGGGCACACCGTCCCGAAGCTCAACGACCAGCACGCGTTCCTCGAACTGCCCGAAGGTTCGCCCGTCGAGGTCGGCGACTGGATCCGGCTCGGCCTGTCGCATCCGTGCACGACGTTCGACAAGTGGTCGCTGCTGCCGGTCGTGGACAGCGACGGCGAGACGGTGGTCGATTTCGTGCGGACGTGGTTCTGATGGATCTCCTGATCCGCGGCGCCCGAGTCGCCGACGGAACCGGGGCCCCGCTGGAGATCCGCGACGTCGGGATCACCGGCGACCGCATCGCCGACGTCGCCGCGCCGGGAGAGCTGACCTCGCCGCGCGTGCTCGACGCGACCGGCCTCGTGCTCTCCCCCGGCTTCATCGACATGCACTCGCATTCCGACCTGCAACTGCTCGCCAACCCGGACCATCTGGCGAAGATCAGCCAGGGCGTGACCACCGAGGTGCTGGGACAGGACGGCCTGTCCTACGCCCCGGTCAACGACGAAGTTCTCGCGAGCCTGCGCCAGCAGCTGGCCGGATGGAACGACGACCCGGCCGGGTTCGACTGGAACTGGCGCTCGGTCGGCGAGTACCTCGACCGGCTCGACCAGGGCATCGCGACGAACGCCGCGTACCTGGTCCCGCAGGGCACGGTGCGGATGCTGGTGGTGGGCTGGGAAGACCGGCCCGCCACGGACGCCGAACTGGCCCGGATGAAGGACCTCATCGCGACCGGGCTGTCGGAAGGCGCGTTCGGGCTGTCGTCCGGGCTGACCTACACGCCCGGGATGTACGCGACGACCGAGGAACTGGTCGAGCTGTGCCGGGTGGCCGGCGAGCGCGGCGGCTACTACAGCCCGCACCATCGCAGCTACGGCGCGGGCGCGCTGGAGGCGTTCGCGGAGATGGTCGACGTCTCCCGCCGCTCCGGTTGTCCGCTGCACCTCGCGCACGCGACGATGAACTTCTCCGTCAACAAGGGGAAAGCACCGGATCTGCTGCGGCTGCTGGACGACGCGCTCGACGACGGCTGCGACATCACCCTCGACACCTATCCGTACCTGCCCGGCGCGACCTACCTGTCCGCGCTGCTGCCGAGCTGGTCGACTGAAGGCGGGTTGGAGCCGACGCTCGCCCGGCTGTCCGATCCGGACACTCGCGAACGGATCCGGGCCGAGATCGAAGAGTCCGGTTCGGACGGTGCGCACGGCGTGCCGATCGATTGGGACGCCATCGAAATCAACGGCGTGCGCCGCGCGGAAAACGCCGCGCTCGTAGGGCACAGCGTCCTCGCGTCCGCGCGCAAGAACGGGAAACCTCCGGCAGAGCTGTATTTCGACACGCTGATCGACGAAAAGCTCGGCACGTCCTGCCTCATGCACGTGGGGCACGAGGAGAACGTGCAAGCGATCATGCGGCACCGCACGCACACCGGCGGCTCGGACGGCCTGCTGGTCGGCGCGCGGCCGCATCCCCGCGCGTGGGGCACTTTCCCCCGATACCTCGCGCGGTACGTCCGCGAACTGGGCGTTCTCGAACTGGCCGACTGCGTCGCGCACCTCACCGGACGCGCGGCCCGGCGGCTGGGGCTGTCCGACCGCGGCCTCGTCCGTCCCGGTCACGCAGCCGACCTGGTGCTGTTCGACCCCGACACGGTCGCCGACACCGCGACGTTCGACAATCCGCGGCAACCCGCCGCGGGTCTCTCCCACGTCTTCGTCAACGGCGTCGCCGCCCTCGAAGACGGGTCCCCCACCGGCGCGCTCGCCGGGCATTCCCTTCGCCATCCCGGGAGTCGACGATGATTCACTGGCTGCAGACCAGCACGGCCGGTCTGCTCACGCTGGCCGCGGTGTCCATCGCGGTGCTGCTTTTCCTCATCATCAAGGTGAAGCTCGAACCGTTCATCGCCTTGATCGTGGTGGGCCTGCTCACCGCGCTGGCCGCGGGCGTGCCGGTCGGCACCCTCGTCGGCACCGCGCAGAAGACGTCGGATTCGCTGCTGGAGAAGGGCTTCGGCAGCATTCTCGGGCATATCGCGGCGATCATCGGGCTGGGCACGCTGCTCGGCTCGATCCTGGAGAAATCCGGCGGCGCACGAGTGCTCACCGCCGCGCTGCTGCGGACGTTCGGCGAGAAACGCGCTCCGCTCGCGATGGGGTTGTCCGGTCTCATTTTCGGCATCCCGGTGTTCTTCGACATCGGCATTTTCGTGCTCGCGCCGCTGGTTTACGCCGCGGCGAAGCAAGGCGGCCGGTCGATCGTGCTGTACGCGATGCCGTTGCTGGCCGGGCTTTCCATCACGCACGCCTTCATCCCGCCGCATCCGGGGCCGGTCGCCGCGGCCGGGCTGCTGCACGTGGATCTCGGCTGGCTGATCCTGATGGGCGCGGTCTGCGGCATCCCGGCCTGGTTCATCGGCGGCATCCTGTACTCGACCTGGATCGGCAAGCGCGTCGACGTGCCGCTGGCCGAGGACTTCGCGAAGCTCGCCGGGGAAGACGGCGAGCAGGAGGGCCCCGCGCCGTCGCTCAAGCTGGTCAGCGCGATCATCGCGGTGCCGCTGGTGCTGATCCTCGTCGGCACGTTCGGCAGCATCCTGCTGCCCAAGGGGTCCAAGGGCGCGGGCATCGCGGCGTTCCTCGGCACCCCGGCCATCGCGCTGACCATCGCGACCCTGCTCGCGTCGTGGCTGCTCGGCCGCCGCCGAGGGATGAGCGGCGCGGATCTCGCCCAGCTCTCCGCCAGCGCGCTGCGCCCGGTCGCGATGATTCTCCTCGTGGTCGGCGCGGGTTCGTTCTTCGGCGCGGTGCTGTCGGCCACCGGAATCGGCAAGGCGGTGGCCGGTTCCCTCGGCGACGCCGGGCTTCCGGTGCTGCTGGCGGCGTACATCATCAGCTGCGGCATGCGCATCGCCCAGGGTTCCGCGACGGTCGCGATCGTGACCACGAGCGGCATCGTCGCGCCGACCGTGCTGGAACTGCATTACTCGCAAGCGCAATTGGCGCTCCTGGTGGTCGCGATCTCCGCCGGGTCGATCATCGCCTCGCACGTGAACGACGGCGGATTCTGGATCGTGTCGCGCTATTTCGGGCTCACCGTGACCCAGACGCTGAAAACCTGGACCGCTTTGGAAACAATCCTTTCCCTCAGCGGTTTCGGTGTGGCAGCATTGGTCATGGCATTGGCCTGAACCATATCGGCACAACGTTCCGGGGGTATTCGATGACCGCGATTTCCCGCCGCACGTTCGTCGGAGCAGTCGGCGCGGCCGGAGCCGCCGCCGTGGTGGGCGCACAGCTCGCCACAGCGGCGCCCCGGCCACGCGCGGCCACGACGGTGTACGTCGGCAGCTACACCAACTCCTCGCCAGCCGGCCACGGGCTCGACGTCACCCAGCGAGCGGCCGGGAGCCCCGCGCTCACCCCGGTGCGCACCGCCGGAAAGCTGACCGACGTCTCCTGGTTCGACCGCACTCGCGACGGCCGGATCCTGTATGTCACCAACGAAAACGAGGGGGCGGAGACCGGCACGGTGTCCGCATTGGACATCTCCGACCCCACCCGGCCGAAGCTGCTCGGGTCGACGTCCTCGAAGGGCGGTTCGCCCACGCACCTTTCGGTGCATCCGAGCCAGAAGTACGTGCTGGCCGCCAATTACGACTCCGGCAGCGTCGTCGTGCTGCCGATCAAGTCCGGCGGCAAGCTCGGCGCGGCCACCGATGTGCAGCAGCACCAGGGCAAGGAGCCGCACGCGCACCAGGTGGTCACCGACCCGTCCGGCAAGTGGGTGCTCGCCGTCGACCTCGGCACCGACTCGGTGTACGTCTACTCGTTCGACACCGGCAAGGGAAAGCTGAAGCTGCACAAGCAGATCACCCTTCCCGCCGGTGCCGGGCCGCGCCACCTCGCTTTCCACCCGAACGGGAAGTTCGCTTACGTCGCACAGGAACTGCGGCCGGAAATCACCGTCGCCAGCTGGGATTCCGCGAGCGGCACGTTCAAGCCGATCGCCGTGGTGCCCGCGGTTCCGCCGGGCAGCACCGGCGAACTGTACCCCGGCGAGATCACCGTTTCGCGCGACGGCAAGTTCGTCTACGCCACCGTGCGCGGCCCCAACACCATCGCCTCTTTCACCGTCGCGGACGGCGGAGCCGGGCTCACCCTGGTGTCCTCGGCGCCGTCCGGCGGCAACTGGCCGCGGCACCTCGCGCTGGACCCGGACGAGAAGTGGTTCTACGTCTCCAACCAGCGCTCCGGCACCGTCACCTGGCTGCCGCGCGACCCGGCCACCGGCCTTCCCGGCAAGTCCACGGGATCGCTCGCGGTCCCGAACGTCAACTCCGTCTTCTTCGTCTGAGAAAACCGGGGCTGTCACGCCGCACAGCCCCGTCTTTCCGGTCTCCGACCGGTCCCCGCGACAGGAGTCACCGATGAAGCTGCGTTCTGTCCTGCCCGCTGTCGCCACGCTGGCGTTGCTCGCCGCGTGCGCGCCCACTCAATCCGGCCCGGCCGCCTCCGGCGGGAACCAGACCGACGGCACGCTCCGGGTCTGGCTGTTCGACGAAGCGAACCGCGCGCCGAAAGAGGCCGCGGTCAAGGAAGCGATCACCGAGTTCGAAGCCAGCCACGCCGGCGTGAAGGTCGACGTGCAGTGGGTTCCGGTCGAAGGCCGCGCGGACAAGTTCTCCGGCGCGTTCAACGACCCGTCCAACGCCCCCGATGTCGCCGAATTCGGCAACACCGACGTCGCCAGCTACGCGCAGACCGGCGCGTTGTCCGATCTCAGCAAGGACATCTCGAACTGGTCGGACGGCAAAGACCTGCTGCCGTCCGTTTTGGACACCGCGAAGGCGAACGGCAAGATCTACGGCATTCCGTGGTACACCGGCATCCGCGCGTTGTACTACCGCACCGACGTGTTCGCCGAACTCGGCCTCAAGCCGCCCGCGACGCTGGCCGAGCTGACCGAAGACGCGCGCAAGATCCGCGAGAAGAAGCCGGAGCTGTACGGCATCGCCACCGGCGGGAAGTACACCTACGCGATGCTGCCGTTCCTCTGGGCCAACGGCGGGGAGCTGGCCAAACAGGACAATGGCAAGTGGACGTCCACTGTGGACTCACCGCAGGCCAAGGCCGGCGTCACCGCGTACGCGAACCTGATCAAGGACGACATCTGCCCGCCGGCCGCCTGCGCCAACCTCACCGGCACGCAGAGCGTCACCGCGTTCGCCGGCGGCAAGGCGGGCATGGTGATCGGCGGCGACTTCAACCGCAAGGCCGTCGAAAAGGGCTCGGTGAAGGGCAAGTACGCGATCATGCCGCTGCCCGGCGCCACCCCGAACTCGGTCGCGCCCGCGTTCGCCGGCGGCAACCTGCTCGGCGTCTTCGGCGCGAGCCAGCGCCACGGTCTCGCGGTGCAGTTCGCCGAGCTGCTGGCCGGCGTCAAGTACCAGGAGAAGATGTACGCGGCGATGGGGAACCTGCCCACCCTCGCCTCGGTGCAGAAGAAGCTCGCCGCGAGCGACCCGACCCTGAAGGCCTTCGTGGACACCCTCACCGCGGGCACGAAGTTCGTCCCCGCCACCCCGGCGTGGTCCAAGATCGACAGCCAGAACGTCCTGCCCACTGCCGTGCAGCAGATCGCGACCGGCGGCAAGGACGCGAACGCCGCGCTGGCCGACGCCGCCGCGGCGATGAACAAGAACTTCGGCTGACCCGTGGCCGCAGTCCGTTCCGCGACCGTCCGCCGCGACGGCCGCGCGGCCCTCTGGTACCTGCTGCCCGCCGGCATCCTGCTCGGCGCGCTGCTGGTGTACCCGATCTACCAGCTCGTCGTCATCTCGCTCTACGACTACGGCCAGCCGCAGGCGGCGGGTGCGGCCCCGCTGGTGTTCCTGGGCCTCGACAACTACGTGAACCTGCTCGCCGACGTCCAGTTCTGGACGGTGCTCGGCAAGACGGTCGGGTTCGCCGCGGCCTGTGTGATCGGCAGCCTGGTCGTCGGCACGGGTCTGGCCGTACTGGCGAGCCGGATCCGCGCGCTGCCGCGGATGCTGCTGTTCCTGGCGGCGCTCGGCGCGTGGGCGACCCCGGCGATCGCCGGCTCGTATGTCTGGCTGTTCCTCTTCGACACCGATTTCGGCCTGGTCAACGAGGTGCTCTCGGGCATCGGGTTCAGCGGGATGGAGCACCATTCCTGGACGTTCGGCACCTTCGGCACGTTCGGGCTGGTCGCCGCCGAGGTGATCTGGTGCTCGTTCCCGTTCGTGATGGTGACCATGTACGCCGGGATCAGCGGGGTGCCGAAGGAGACGCTGGAGGCCGCCGCGCTGGACGGCGCGTCGGTCTGGCGCACCACGCGGTCGGTGGTCCTGCCGGCAGTGCGCCCGCTGCTGACCATCGCGACCGTGCAGTCGATCATCTGGGACTTCAAGGTGTTCACCCAGATCTACGTGATGACCAACGGCGGCGGCATCGCCGGGCGGAACCTGATCCTGAACGTCTACGCCTACCAGCAGGCGTTCGCCGGGCAGGAGTACGGGCTCGGCTCGGCGATCGGGGTCGTGATGACCTTGCTGCTGCTGTCGATCACCGGGCTCTACGTCCGGTCCCAGCGCCGGAGTGCCGCATGGCTGTGAAGATCCGCCGCCCCGCGCGGCTCGTCGCCGAAATCGTGACCGTGGTGATCGCCGGGATCGTCGCGTTCCCGCTGTACTGGATGGTGCTCTCGGCGTTCAAACCGGCCGGCGAGATCCAGTCGGCGCATCCGAAACCGTGGACGTTCGCGCCGTCGCTGGACAGTTTCCGGCGCGTGCTCACGGTTTCCGGGTTCGGCCGGTACTTCCTCAACAGCCTCGCCGTCGCGGTCGTCGTGGTGCTGCTGTCGCTGGTGCTGTCGTTCCTTTCCGCGGTGGCGCTCACGCGGTTCCGGTTCCGCGGCCGCGGGATGCTGCTGGTGATGGTGCTGGTGGCGCAGATGGTGCCGGTGGAAGCGCTGACCATTCCGCTGTTCTTCCTGATGCGCTCGGTCGGCGGGGCGGTGCCGGCGTTCGGGCTCAACGAACTGGGCTCGCTCGTGCTGGTGCACCTGGCGTTCAGCCTGCCGTTCGCGATCTGGATGCTGCGCGGGTTCGTCGCCGCGGTGCCCGCCGAACTGGAGGAAGCGGCCACTTTGGACGGTGCGTCGCGGATGCGGTTCACCTGGCAGATCCTGTTCCCGCTCGTCGCTCCCGGGCTCGTGGCGGTGAGCGTGCTCGCGTTCATCCACGCGTGGAACGACTTCCTGTTCGCCAAGACGTTCATCATCTCCAAGACCGAAAACCAGACTCTGCCGCAGGCGATCCTGGTGTTCTTCAAACCCGAGGACACCGACTGGGGCGCCGTGATGGCCTCGTCCACCCTGATGACGATCCCCGTGCTGGTGTTTTTCGTGCTGGTGCAACGGAGGCTCATCGGAGGGACGGCCGGGGCGGTGAAGGGATGACCGAAGGGATGACCATGCCCGGCTTCGACACGCTTCTCCCCCGCCCGGTGTCCGAGGAGGCGGCGCCCGGGGTCTGCCCGTGGCCCGCACCGGTGGAGGTGCGGACTGTCGCGGATCTCCCCGCGGAGGGCTACCGGCTTACGATCGCTCCGGACGGCGTCACTCTCGACGCGGCCGACGCCGCGGGCGAGTTCTACGGCCGGCAAACCCTGCGGCAACTGGCCGGTCCGGACGCGTTCCGTGCCGCTTCGATCCGCAATGGACCGGTCGAGCTGCCGTGCGGGACGATCACCGACCACCCGCGCTTCGCCTGGCGCGGCTGCCTTTACGACGTGTCTCGGCACTTCCGGACGAAAGCGGAGGTGCTGCGGTTCATCGATCTGCTGGCCGCGCACAAGCTCAACGTGCTGAACCTCCATCTCACCGACGACCAGGGCTGGCGGATCGAGACGCCGGAGTTCCCCCGGCTCACGTCGGTCGGCGGCTGGCGGAAATCGTCGATGGTCGGCAGGCACGACGGACCGGAACGCGACGGCCGCCCGCACGGCGGTTACTACACTGTGGACGATCTGCGCGAGATCGTCGCGTACGCCGCCGCCCGATCGGTCACCGTGGTGCCCGAAGTGGACATTCCCGGGCACGCCCGGGCCGCCATCACGGCGTACCCGGAACTCGGCCCGGCCACCGAGACCCCTTGGGAGGTCTGGACTTCCTGGGGCATCAGCACCTCGCTGCTCGATCCTTCGGAGTCCACTCTGGACTTCTTCCGCGCCGTCTTCGACCACGTGCTGGACATCTTCCCGTCCCCGGTCATCGCGCTCGGCGGCGACGAGGTGCCCGGCGTCACCGAGGCGCACCACCGGTTCGTCCGGGCGATCGCGGACCACCTCGTCGCCCGCGGCCGCACGCCGATGGGCTGGGACGAAGTCCTTGACGGCGGCGATCTGCCGGCGATGGTGATCGGCGTGTGGCAGGACCGCGAACGGGCTTCGCTGGCGTTGAAGGCCGGGCACGAGGTGGTGCTGTGCCCCGAGGACGGCGTGTACCTCGACCACCGGCAAAGCGACCACCCGGACGAACCGATCCCGGTCGGGTACCTGCAGGATCTCGAGCACTTCTACGGTTTCGAGCCCGAATCCGGGCCGGGCGTGCGCGGGGTCCAGGCGCAGCTGTGGTCCGAGCACCTGGACACCGTGCGGCGGACGGACTACGCGGCGTTCCCGCGGCTGTCGGCGTTCGCCGAGGTGGCGTGGAGCAGCGGCCCCCGGGATTACGCGGAATTCCTGCCCCGGCTGCGGAACCACCACCTGCCGAGACTGGACGCGCTCGGCGTGGAGTACCGGCCGCTCGACGGCCCGCGTCCGTGGCAGACCCGGCCGGACGCGCCGGGACGGCCACGCTGATCCCCGGGCGGCCCGGCCTGCTTCAGGCCGGGCCGCCCGGTTTCACGAAGCTGGCCGGGCGTGGAGCGCGATGAAGGAGCCGGGAACTGTAGGCGGGCCGGTACCACGATCTCGCGGGGACCGTGCCGATCTTCGGCCAGTCCGGCGACGGCTCGAAACCCGGCCGTCGATGGGCTCGCACATGGACCTGGACGATTTCCCCGGCGAACACCCGGGAATTGCCGGGGAGGCGGCGTTCCACTCCCTCCTCGGTGCGGCAGAGAATCGCCTCCGACATGAGGTCGTCGCTGCCGAAGCTGCGGAGCCTCGCGATCAGGATCCTCAGCCGTTCCAT
Source organism: Amycolatopsis sp. NPDC054798 (assembly GCF_053611505.1). Lineage (NCBI taxonomy): Bacteria > Bacillati > Actinomycetota > Actinomycetes > Pseudonocardiales > Pseudonocardiaceae > Amycolatopsis > Amycolatopsis sp. NPDC054798. Next base: position 12,606 of record NZ_JBSHAM010000124.1, read on the forward strand.
CTGCTCGGGCGCCGTCAGTTCCTGGAATTCCCGGCGCTCCCGTTCGACGGAAGCGCCGCGCCGACGCGCCCGCACCCGCTCCGGCACACCGTCGAACAGCACGGTGGCGAACTGCTCGGCGACCCAGATCAGCCGTTCCCGCCGCGGGACGTCGTGCAGTTCGGCGACCAGCTCCGCCCGCCGCGGATGCCCCTTCGGGTAGACCCTGGCCAGCAGGTTCACCGCGAAAACCGGGAAGAACCCGAAGACCAGTGCAGTCAGGACGAGCGTGCCGGCGCCCCAGGTCGCGACGTGTCCGGCCAGCTCGTCCATCAGGCCCACCCGAGCCGGACGCCGCGGAACCTCTCGTCGGCGGCCGCCCGTTCGAGCAGCGCGCCCAGCTCGGCTTTCCCCTTCCCGGTCAGCGTGTAATACCGGCGGGGCGGGCGGCCGTCGGCCTCTTCGGCCGATTCCCATCCGTCTTCCAGCCAGCCCTCGGCCAGCATCTGGGTCAGCCGGGGGTACATCGCGCCGGAGCGGACTCCGGAAGCTCGCGACAGCCGGTAGCCCCAGTGCCGGTCCTCGGGGGAGGCCATGAGCGCAGCGGCCAGCTGCACCAGGGCGTGCGTTACGCGCATCAGCCAAGTATGACCTATGTCGCGCAAGCCCTCAACTAGCCGGCGACCGGCCCGAGGAAGGTCCCGCCGGTAGCGTCCAGGACCTGCCCGGTGACCCACCGCGCGTCCGACGAGGCCAAAAACGCGACCACGTCGGCGATGTCCGCCGGTTCGGCGATCCGCCGAAGCGCGGACGCGCCTGCCATTCCCGCGCGCATCCGCTCATCGGCGAACAGGTGCGCCGTGCTGTCGGTCGGCGTCGGGCCAGGGGCGACGCCGTTGACCGTGATCCCCCGCTGGCCGAGTTCCTGCGCCAGGCTGCGGCTGAACACGTCGAGCGCGCCCTTCGTCATGCTGTAGGCCAGCTCGAACGGCAGCGCGATGCGCGTGTCCGCGGACGAGATGTTGACGATCCGGCCGCCGTCCCGCAGCACCGGCAACAGCTTCTGCGCCAGGAAAAACGGTGCCTTCACGTTCACCGCGAACACCCGGTCGAAGTCCTCCGGCGTCGCCGTGGTGATCGAGCCCGCGCCGGTGGCCGCGTTGTTCACCAGGATGTCGAGAGCGACTTCACCGGTGCGTTCGCGCAACTCCGCCGCGAGACGGTCGTACAGCGTCGCCGCGTCGCCCTCGACGCCCAGCGTCGCCTGCACCGCGAAAGCCTGCCCACCGCTTGCCTCAATCGCCGCGACAGTCTCCTTGGCCGCGGCTTCGTCGCTTCCGTAGTGCACGGCGACCAGTGCGCCGTCGTGGGCCAGCCGTGTCGCGATGGCCCGGCCGATGCCCTTGCTGCCGCCGGTGACCAGTGCGGTCTTCTGCGTCATTTCTTGCTCCCCTTGAGTGGTGTGAACTTCGATGTCCACACCTTCGGGGCGCCCGCTTACCGTGCGCGCACGAAGCGCTGACGGGCTCAGCCAGGCTTCAGCCGGTACCACACCTCCGGTCGCCCGACCTGCCCGTATCGCGGTTCGCGGTGGGCCAATCCGTTGTCCGCCAAGTACTCCAGATACCGCCGCGCGGTGACCCGGGACGCCCCGATCGCGCTCGCCGCGCCGCCGGCGGACAGCCCTTCGCCGGCCCCGGCGAGCGCGTCGGTGATCGCGTCGAGCGTCTCCGCGCTCATGCCCTTCGGCAGCGGCGCGGCCTCGGTGGTGCGCAGCGTGCCGAGCGCACGGTCGATCTCAGCCTGCCCGGTGACTTCGCCGGACGCCTCGCGGAACGACGCGTAACGCTCCAGCTTGTCCCGCAGCGAAGCGAACGTGAACGGCTTCAGCAGGTACTGCACGACCCCGACCGAGACCGCCGCCTTGACCAGCGCGAGGTCGCGCGCGGACGTCACCGCGATGACGTCGATCGGCAGCCCGGCCGCGCGCAGCGAACGGCACACGGCGAGACCGTGCGTGTCCGGGAGGTAGAAGTCCAGCAACACCAGGTCGACGGGTTCGCGTTCGCAGAACCGCAGCGCCTCGCCGCCGGAATGCACCACCCCTGCGACCACGAAGCCCGACAGGCGCTCGACGTACAGCCGATGCGCCTCGGCCGCCACCGGCTCGTCTTCCACCACCAGCACCCGGATCACGCCGGCACCTCCTGCCTCGGCAACCGTACGGTGAACACCGCGCCGCCGTCTCGTCCGACGTCGATGGTGCCGCCGTAGCGCCGGACCGCCTGCACGACCAAGGCCAGCCCGAGGCCGTGCTCGTCCCCGGCCTTCGTCGACCAGCCCCGGCGGAACATCTCCCCCACCGCTTCCTCCGGGACGCCAGGGCCGTTGTCCGCGACCCGCAGCAGCAGACCGTCCTCTTCGGACCGCGCGGTGACCACCACCGCCGGCCGCGCACCGGATTCCCGCACCACCGCGTCGATTCCGTTGTCGATCAGGTTGCCGAGGATCGTCACCAGATCCCGTCCGGCCACGCCGGGGCCGAGGTCGTCGATCATCGTGTCCGGCGTGATGGTGAACTCGACGCCGCGTTCGCTCGCCTCCGCGGCTTTGCCGAGCAGCAAGGCGGCCAGCACCGGTTCGGCGACCGCGGTCATCACGCGATCGGTGAGTTCCTGCGCCAGCGCGAGTTCGGCGGTCGCGAACTCCACGGCGTCCTCGGGGCGGCCCAGTTCCACCAGCGAGACCACGGTGTGCAACCGGTTCGCCGCTTCGTGTGCCTGCGACCGCAACGCTTCGGCGAGGCTGCGCGCGGTGGTCAGCTCGCCGGTGAGCGTCTGAAGTTCGGTGTGGTCGCGCAGAATCACGACGGTTCCCTGCGCGCGACCGCCGGAGCTGACGAGCGTCGTGCTCACGACCAGCACCCGCGAGTCGGTCAGATGCAGTTCCTCGGTGCGGTTTTCCGGCGCGGTGAACGCAGCCGCCAATTCAGGCGACAACCCCAGATCGGCGAGCGGCTTCCCGACCGGGTCGCCGCTCAGCCCGAGCAGCGTGCGGGCGCCGTCGTTGCACAGCCCGACCCGTCCGTCGCGGCCGACCAGCAACACGCCTTCTCGGACCGAATGCAGCACCGCCTCGTGGTACTCGAACAGATTGCTCAGCTCGTCCGGAGCGATCCCGCGCGTCTGCCGCTTCAACCGGGCGCTCACCAGCCAGCCCCCGCAGGCGCCCACTAGGAGCACTGCCGCCGCGACGCCGAGCAACGGCCACACGCGCTCTTGCAGTTCGGCGGAGATCGCCGCGATCGTGATGCCCACCGCGACGAGCGCGACCACCCGGCGGTTCGCGTCGAACACCGGCACCACCACGCGCACCGACGGGCCCAGCGAACCGGTGTAGGTCTCGGACACCACGCCGCCCCGCTGCGCGGCTTCGATGTGCCCGAGGAACCGCTGGCCGATCAACGCCGGATTCGGGTGGGTGTAACGGATCCCCTGCGGCGACATGATCGTCACGAAGTCCACGCGCGTGTCCGCGAGCACCCGCTGCGCATACGGCTGCAGCATCGCGGTCGGGTCCGCGGCGGCGGCCGCCCGCGCGACGTCCGGCGCGTCCGCGATCGAATGGGCGACCGCGAGCGACTGCTCTCCGGCCCGGTCGGTCGTCGTGCGCCGGGCGTCGAGATAGGCGATAGTGATGCCGCCGGAGACGAGCACGAGGAGGATCGCCAGCTGCAGCACCAGCAGCTGGCGGGCGAGGCTCCAGCGGCTCGTCCGGATCCGAGGTGTCGGGGGCACCCGCTCATACCAGCACACGCACGGGTCCGGCAACACTCCGGCGCCGCGGGCCGGGCGTCCACACCGGACAGTTTCCCCGCGAACTCAATGAACACAACGGTGACGCCGGTCATATCCTCCCCGCATAGTGACCCGCGTTCCCCCCACCGAGCTGGAGGCAACGGTGCCGACACCGACCCCCGAGGCAGTTGCGCCCAAGCGCGACCGCACGCGTTACCTGTACCTGGCCGTGATCGCCGCCGTAGTGCTCGGCGTCGCGGTCGGGCTGCTCTGGCCGTCCGTCGGCAAGAGCCTCGCCCCGCTGGGCACCGGCTTCGTCAACCTGATCAAGATGATGATCTCGCCGATCATCTTCTGCACCATCGTGCTGGGCATCGGCTCGGTCGCGAAGGCGGCGAAGGTCGGCAAGGTCGGCATCACGGCGCTGGTCTACTTCATCGTGATGTCGACGTTCGCGCTCGCGATCGGGCTCGTCGTCGGCAACCTGCTGCACCCGGGCAGCGGCCTGCACCTCAACCCGGCCGACGTGTCCAAGGTGCACCAGCAGGCCAAGGGCGAGGGCGGCGTCGACTTCCTGCTCGGCATCATCCCGAAGACCTTCGTGTCCGCGTTCACCGAGGGCCAGGTGCTGCAGACGCTGCTCGTGGCGCTGCTGGCCGGGTTCGCGCTGCAGAAGCTCGGCAAGCGCGGGGAACCGATCCTGCGCGGCATCGAGCACATCCAGCGGCTCGTGTTCCGCATCCTGTCGATGATCATGTGGGCCGCCCCGGTGGGCGCGTTCGGCGCGATCGCCGCGGTGGTCGGCGCGACCGGCTGGGGCGCGCTGCGCAGCCTGCTGGTCATCATGCTCGGCTTCTATCTGACCTGCCTGGTGTTCGTGTTCGGCGTTCTCGGCGCGGTGCTGTGGCTCGGGGCGCGGGTCAACATCTTCAGCCTGCTGCGCTATCTCGGCCGCGAATTCCTGCTGATCCTGTCGACGTCCTCTTCGGAATCCGCGCTGCCGCGCCTGATCGCGAAGATGGAGCACCTCGGCGTCAGCAAGCCGGTCGTCGGCATCACGGTGCCCACCGGGTACTCGTTCAACCTCGACGGCACCGCGATCTACCTGACGATGGCGACGCTGTTCATCGCCACCGCGCAGGACCAGCCGCTCGCGCTGGGCGAGCAGATCACCTTGCTGCTGTTCATGATCATCGCGTCGAAGGGCGCGGCGGGCGTCAGCGGCGCCGGCATCGCGACCCTGGCCAGCGGCCTGCAGTCGCACCGGCCGGAACTCGTCGACGGCGTCGGGTTCATCCTCGGCATCGACCGGTTCATGTCCGAGGCGCGAGCGCTGACGAACTTCGCCGGCAACGCGGTCGCGACCGTCCTCATCGGATCGTGGATGAAGGAATTCGACCGCGACCGCTCGCGGCAGGTGTTCACCGGCCAAGCGCCGTTCGACGAAGCGACCCTGCTGGACGAAAAACCGGCCGAACCCGCTTCGCCGGCCCCGGCGAACGCCTGAAGCCCAGTCCGCGCCCGGGCCCCTTCCCCTCGGGTGCGGACTGTTTCGGCGCCGCAGCCGTGCGCGTCCCCCGTGCGCACGGCTGCGGCGCTTTCCATTTCAGCAAGCTGTGCGGCCGTCGTACCCCTGCCGTGAAACCGCGATCGCCTCGCGATGCCGCTCCGCCCAGTCGACCAGCCCGGACAGCGAGTCGTACAGTTCGCGCGCCATCTCGGTCGCCTCGTACTCGACCCGCGGCGGCACCGTCGGGTAGACCGTGCGCGTCAGCAGGCCGTCGCGTTCGAGGTTCCGCAGGGTGAGCGTGAGCATGCGGCGGCTGATCCCCTGCACCGAGCGTTCGAGTTCGGTGAACCGCACCGGACCGCGCGTCGCCTCCAGCAGGATGCCGATCACCCATTTCCCGCTGATCCGGTTCACGACCTCCATCACCGTGCACACCGCGAATTTCGCCGGGTCGAAGTCCGTGGCCTCGTCGGTCACAGCGATGTTCCCCTGGGACATGAAAGTGCCTCCTTCCGCAGTGCTCCATGGTCACACATGATGGGCACTGTAACAAGAGATGCCCTGGCTTCGACCAGCGGAAACTCTCCCCTGCGCTGGTTCTGGAGGACTTTGTCATGCCCGAAACCGCTCGGCATCGCGGCGCCGCGCTCGCCGTGCTGTCCGCCGCCTCGCTGATGGTGGTGCTCGACAGCTCGATCGTCGCGGTCGCCCTGCCGGTGATCCAAACCGACCTCGGGTTCAGCGCGCCCGGGCTCGCCTGGGTGGTCAACGCCTACCTCGTCGCGTTCGGCGGCCTGCTCCTGCTGTCGGGCCGGCTGGGCGACCTGGTCGGACGGCGGCGAGTGTTCCTCGTCGGCATCGTCGTCTTCACCGCCGCCTCGCTCGCCGCCGGCCTTTCGCCGAACGCCACCACGCTCGTGGTCGCGCGCTTCGTCCAAGGCGTCGGCGGCGCCCTGACGTCCGCGGTCGTCTTGGGAATGATCGTGACGCTCTATCCCGAGCCACGCGCCCGCGTCCGCGCGATCGGCGTGTACAGCTTCACCCAAGCCGCGGGCGCGTCGATCGGCATGGTCGCGGGCGGCGCGCTCACCCAAGGCCTCGACTGGCACTGGACGTTCTACATCAACCTGCCCATCGGCGTCGCCGCGCTCGTCCTGACGCCCTTGGTGGTCGCCTCCGACCGCGGCCTCGGCCTGCGCACCGGCATCGACGTCCTGGGCGCGCTCCTGGTCACCGCCGGGGTGATGCTGCTGGTGCTGGGCATCGTGCAAGCAGGCGACGCCGGCTGGGCTTTCCTGCCGATCGCGACTCTCGTTTCGGCCGTCGTCCTGCTCCTGCTTTTCCTGCTGCGCCAAGCCCGGACGCGAACCCCGTTGCTGCCGCTGCGGTTGCTCCGGGTGCGCGCGATCAGCGGCGCCAACGCGACCATGGTGGTGATGGTCGCCGGGTTCCTGGGGTTCCAGTTCGTCACCGCGCTGTATCTGCAGCAGGTTCTCGGTTTCGACGCGCTGACGACCGGGTTCGCCTTCGTCCCGACGCCGGTCATGATCGGCGCTTTCTCGCTGGGCCTGGCCGATTGGCTGAACACCCGCTTCTCCCCGCGCGCGGTCCTGGTCGCCGGTTTGCTGACCACGTCGGCAGCTTTCCTTTACCTGACCCAGGTCCAGACCGGGGGCGGCTACGCACTGCACGTGCTGCCGTCGCTGATCCTGATGGGCGCCGGGGCGGGGATGGCGATCCCGGCGCTGATGGGGCTGGCGATGTCCGGCGCGACCCCCGACGACTCCGGCGTGACGTCCGGTTTGATCACCACGACCCAGCAGGTCGGCGGGGCGATCGGGACGGCCGTCCTCGCCACCGCCGCCGCGACCCGAACTGCCGCGTTGGTGGGCGGGGGTGTCCCGGAGAAGGAAGCGCTGGCGTCGGGATTCCGGGTCGCTTACGGCTTCAGCGCAGGCCTGACCGCCCTCGCCGCGCTACTCGCCGCGCTGATCCTGGGCCGACGTGCCGCGGTTCCCGCTGCCGAACCGGTCGCACCCTAGTGCGTCGTGAGTGGCGATGCCGGGGGGTAAAAGGCGCCGGCCAAA
>NZ_JBSHAM010000125.1:0-17771 GCF_053611505.1 Amycolatopsis sp. NPDC054798
CTAGTGCACCCGGCCCGCGGGGCCGTGCGCACTAGCCCTCCAGACGCCGACGCGATCCCGCGGCTCACTTAAGTGAGGGGTGGAGCGCTGGCGGGCGAGGGCTGGATCGCAGCGAGGGCCTCCCGACCGGGTTCGGGTCAGGAGGCCCTCGATGGAACTGCGGGGCGAGCCTTACTTGGCTTCGGCCTTCTCCGCCTCGGCGTCGCCTTCAGCGGGCTTCGCCGCTTCTTCTTCCTTGACGACGATCAGGCTGATCTTGCCGCGGTTGTCGATGTCGGCGATCTCGACGCGGATCTTGTCGCCGACGTTCACCACGTCCTCGACCTTCGCGATCCGCTTGCCGTTGCCCAGCTTCGAGATGTGCACGAGGCCGTCCTTGCCCGGCAGCAGCGAGACGAACGCGCCGAACGCGGCCGTCTTCACCACGGTGCCGAGGAAGCGCTCGCCGACCTTCGGCAGCTGCGGGTTGGCGATCGCGTTGATCTTGCCGATCGCCGCCTCCGCCGACGGGCCGTCGGCCGCGCCCACGTAGATCGTGCCGTCGTCCTCGATCGAGATGTCGGCGCCGGTCTCCTCGGTGATCGAGTTGATCATCTTGCCCTTCGGCCCGATGACCTCGCCGATCTTGTCGACCGGGATCTTCACCGACGTGACGCGCGGGGCGTACGGGCTCATCTCGTCCGGGCCGTCGATCGCCTCGGCGATGACCTCCAGGATGGTGAGGCGAGCGTCCTTCGCCTGCTTCAGCGCGGCCGCGAGCACCTCCGACGGGATGCCGTCGAGCTTCGTGTCCAGCTGCAGCGCGGTGATGATGTCCTTCGTGCCGGCGACCTTGAAGTCCATGTCGCCCAGCGCGTCCTCGGCTCCGAGGATGTCGGTGAGGGCGACGTAGCGGGTCTCGCCGTCGACCTCGTCGGACACCAGGCCCATGGCGATGCCCGCGACCGGCGCCTTCAGCGGCACGCCGGCGTTGAACAGGCCCATGGTGGACGCGCAGACCGAGCCCATCGAGGTCGAGCCGTTGGAGCCCAGCGCCTCGGAGACCTGGCGGATCGCGTACGGGAACTCGTCCCGCTTCGGCAGCACCGGCACCAGGGCGCGCTCGGCGAGCATGCCGTGGCCGATCTCGCGCCGCTTCGGCGAACCGACGCGGCCGGTCTCGCCGGTGGAGAACGGCGGGAAGTTGTAGTGGTGCAGGTAGCGCTTCGTCGTCTCCGGCGACAGCGAGTCGATCTGCTGCTCCATGCGGAGCATGTTCAGCGTGGTGATGCCCAGGATCTGGGTCTCGCCGCGCTCGAACAGCGCCGAACCGTGCGCCCGCGGGACCACGGCGACCTCGGCCGAGAGCTGGCGGATGTCGGTCAGGCCGCGGCCGTCCATCCGGATCTTCTCGGTGAGCACGCGGGTGCGCATGATCTTCTTGGTCAGCGCCTTGAACGCGCCGCCGACCTCCTTGTCGCGGCCCTCGAAGGCTTCGCCCTCGCCGAGGCCGAGCTTCTCCAGGACAGCGGCCTTGACCTCGTCGGTCGCGGCGTCGCGCTCCTGCTTGCCGGCGATCTGCAGCGCCTTGGCCAGCTCGTCGGACGCGATCGCGGCGACGGCCTCGTAGATGTCCGGCTGGTAGGCCGGGTACAGCGGGAACTCGCCGGTCGGCTTCGCCGCGTCGGCGGCCAGGCGCTGCTGCGCCTCGCACAGCACGCGGATGAACGGCTTCGCGGCCTCGAGGCCCTGCGCGACGGTGGCCTCGTCCGGCGCGGTGCCGCCGGCGGCGATCAGGTCGAGCGTGTGCTCGGTGCCCTCGGCCTCGACCATCATGATCGCGACGTCGTCACCGACGATGCGGCCCGCGACGACCATGTTGAAGGTGGCCTTCTCGAGCTGCGGCCACGTCGGGAACGCGACCCACTGGTCCTCGATCAGCGCGACGCGCACGCCGCCGACCGGGCCGGAGAACGGCAGGCCGGCGATCTGGGTGGAGGCCGACGCGGCGTTGATCGCCAGCACGTCGTACGGGTCGTCCGGGTTGAGGCTCTGGACGGTGATGACGACCTGGATCTCGTTGCGGAGGCCGTCGGCGAAGGACGGGCGCAGCGGGCGGTCGATCAGGCGGGCGGTGAGGATCGCGTCGGTCGACGGGCGGCCCTCGCGGCGGAAGAACGCGCCCGGGATGCGCCCGGCGGCGTACATCCGCTCCTCGACGTCCACGGTCAGCGGGAAGAAGTCGAAGTGCTCCTTCGGGTGCTTCGACGCCGTGGTCGCCGACAGCAGCATGGTCTCTTCGTCCAGGTACGCGACGACAGCGCCGGCGGCCTGCTTGGCGAGCCGGCCGGTCTCGAACCGGACGGTGCGGGTGCCGAAACGGCCGTTGTCCAGAACGGCTTCGGTCTCGAACACGGTGACTCCGGTGGAGTCGGTCATATGGTCAATCTCCTCTTTGGTTCCTTCGTACGGCGAGAGTCTCCCACTGTGGGACCCGGTTCGCCCGAGAACGCTCGAGGAGGTGTGAGGCCGGTCTTCGATCGAAGCCCCCGGGTCCGTTGCCCGGGAACCACTACCGAGGACCGGCGAGATCGTTCCTCCAGCGCGCTCGCGCCGTGTGGGGGGTGTGCTTGCGGCGAGGGGGAGCGGCCGGAGCCGCTCCCCCTCGTCAGCACGCTATCGGCGCAGGCCGAGACGCTTGATCAGGTCGCGGTACCGCGCCACGTCCACCTTTTCCGTGTAGTTCAGCAGCCGGCGGCGACGGCCGACCAGCAGCAGGAGACCGCGACGGGAGTGGTGGTCGTGCTTGTGGGTCTTCAGGTGTTCGGTGAGGCCGATGATCCGCTTGGTCAGCAGCGCGACCTGGGCCTCGGGGGATCCGGTGTCCGAGTCGTGCAGCCCGTACTCGGCGAGGATCGTCTTCTTCTCTTCGGTGGACAGCGCCACTGGTGGTGCTCCTTGTGCATCTAGTGCCGTGAGGCCCGCACCGCGCCACGCGGCCGGGTGAGACGGTCACGGCCGCCACGGACTGCAGCCGGACCCGATTGCCGAGGTTACCAGCCGGTTGAACTGCGGCTTCCGGCGCGTAGGGCTAGCCGGGCAGCACAGCCTCACGCGCGCCGCAGAGGCCAAGTCCGCAGCGTGCGGTACGGGCTGCCGCCGCCCATCAGCTCCACCCGGTCCGCGGTCCAGACGCGGCTGCGGAAACCGGCGAGCCGTTCCGTCCACTCCGCGGGCGGCTGCGTGCGCGAGCACCGCGCCAGCGTCAGGTGCGGCCGGTAGGGACGGTCCTCGTCGGCGCCCGCGGCCGCGGCGAGATCGGCCAGGTCCTCCCCTGCCACTCCCAACCACAGCACTCCCGGAAATGTTCCCGAACCGGCGAGCTGGACGTCAACGGATTTCCGGCCGTCCAGCGCGCGGTCGAGGAAGGCACTGCGTCCGGCGGGGTCCTCTTCTCCGTAAAAGGCCAGCGTGACGTGCCAGCCGGCCGGATCGCTCCAGCGCAGCAGCCGGTCCCGGGAGCCGAGCGCGTCCGCTATCTCGGTCGCGACGTCGGCGGGCGGGCGCAGCGCGGAGAACAGCCGCATCGGCTACTGGCCCGAAGCTCCCGCGCGGCGGAGCAGGTCGGCGATCGCCGGGAAGTCCTCGTCGAGCAGCTTCGCCGCCTCGGCGAGGTTCTCGTCCTCGGCGACGTCCCGGATGCCCGCCAGGAGGATCTTCTCGTCCGAGTTGACCGGGATGTTGTCGCGGCCGACGGTGGGCCGCGAATCGCGCACGTCCTCCAGCGCGGCCTGCATCGCGTCGCGGTCGCCCGCGGCGACCTCGGGCACCAGGATCTTGCGTTCGAGCATGATCATCCGGGCCAGCACCACCGGATTGCCGATCTTCGCCCGCCGCCCGCTCATCACCTGGCTCAGCATCGGCGCGCTGATGCCCAGCACCTCGGCCAGGAACGCCTGCGACACGTCGAAGGCCACCACCAGCCGGCGCACCCGATCGCCGAGCGGCTCGCCGTACCACTCCCGCTGCAGCGCGATGTTCCGCTGGACGATCTTGTGGTCCTCCACCTGGCTCCGCTCCCCTAGCGCTGTCGTCCCGCGGCTCCGGCCGCGGGACCTGATCCTCCGGCCCGGCGCCGCCGGCCCATCTTGCCACTCCGGACGCCCCCGCCGGGCCGGAACGCCCGATTCGCCCCGGCTCCGGCCCTCCCCGGGCCGGGTTCCGCTCAGCGGTCCGCGCCGAGCACTTCCCTGGTCCGGGCCACGTCCTCGTCGATCTTCCGGACGAGGTCGGCCGACGCGCCGAACCGCGCCTGGTCCCGCAACCGGGTGACGAAATCGAGCGCGACGTGCTGGCCGTAGAAGTCCTCGTCGACGTCCAGCACGAACGCCTCGACGGTGCGTTCGCGGCCGGAGAACGTCGGGTTCGTGCCCACCGACACCGCCGCGCGCAGCCGCCGGTCCGGGTCCGACAGCCGGCTGAACCAGGCCGTGTAGACACCGTCCGCGGGCACCGCGGCGAACCGCGCGGTGGACAGGTTCGCCGTCGGGTAGCCGAGGTCGTGGCCCCGGCCGTCGCCGCGGACGACGATGCCCTCCAGCCGGTGCGGGCGGCCGAGCGCGTCGGACGCGGCCACCACGTCGCCGGCGTCGATGCACGAGCGGACGTAGGTCGAGGAGAAGGTGATGTCGTTGGCGCCGCGGTCGTCGTCGAGCGAACGGCCCTGCAGCTCCGCGCCGAAGGCGACGAACCCGAAGCGGCGGCCGAGTTCGCGCAGCAGCGCGACGTTGCCCGCGGCCTTGGCCCCGAAAGTGAAGTTGTCGCCGACCAGCACCGCGGCCGCGTGCAGCCGGTCGACGAGCACCTCGTGCACGAACTCGTGCGGGCTGAGCCGGGACAGCTCCAGGGTGAAGGGCAGCACGCAGAACACGTCCACGCCGAGCCCCTCGACCAGCTGGGCCTTGCGCCGCAGCGTGGTGAGCTGCGCGGGATGGCTGCCCGGGCGCAGCACCTCGGACGGATGCGGGTCGAACGTCAGCACCACGCTGGGCACGCCGCGCTCGGCAGCCGCCGCCACGGTGCGCTTGATCAGTTCCTGGTGCCCGCGGTGCACGCCGTCGAACACGCCGATGGTGACCACGCACCGTCCCCAGCCGCCCGGGAGGTCCCCGAGCCCACGCCACCGCTGCACTGTTGTCAACTCTCCCCGAGCAAGGTGCCTTTGCCCCCACCCTATGCGGGCAGGAGGACCACCACCGAGCGGGTCACTCCCTCGGCGTCGGACGCCAGCGCGAGCACGTGCCCGTCCGGCGCGAACAGGCCGTAGGTGCCGTCGATGCCCGCTGCCGGAATGCGCCTGCCGTACTGGACCGCTTTGGCGGTGGCGGCGTCGAGATCCCGGCGCGGGAAGGCGGCGGCGACGGCGGCGTCGAGGTCCAGGGACAGTTCCGGCTTTTCTTCGAGCTGGTCGAGCGTGCGCGCGCGGGCGAGCGTGAACGGCCCGACTGTGGTGCGGCGCAAGGCTTTCAGGTGCCCGCCGACGCCGAGCCCGGCGCCGAGGTCCCGGGCGAGCGCGCGGACGTAGGTGCCGGACGAGCATTCGACGATCGCGTCGAGCTCGATCCGGTCGTCCTCGCGGCGGAGGCCGAGAACGTCGAAGCGGTGCACCGTCACCGGCCGCGGCGGGATGACGACGTCTTCGCCCGCGCGGACCCGGGCGTAGGCGCGCTTGCCGTCGATCTTGACGGCGGACACGGCGCTGGGCACCTGCTGGATGTCACCGGTCAGCGCGGCGATGCCTTCGGCGATCTGCTCGTCGGTGACCTCGGAGAGGGTCCCCGGCGCGGCCTCGGTCAGCGGTTCGCCCTCGGCGTCGTCGGTGGTGGTGGACCGGCCGAGCGACAGCGTGGCGAGGTAGGTCTTGCGGTCGAGGGCGAGGTGACCGAGCAGTTTGGTGGCGCGCTCGATGCCGAGCACCAGCACGCCGGTCGCCATCGGGTCGAGCGTGCCGGCGTGGCCGACCTTGCGGGTGCCCATGATCCGCCGCGCCCGCGCGACCACGTCGTGCGACGTCATTCCCGCCGGTTTGTCGACGATGAGCAGTCCGGGCGGCGGGGCGGGGCGACGCGGTTCTTTCGGGCGAGACACGGCGGAAACCCTACCCAGGCCGGGGTTCGCGGCTGGCGCCCGGTTCGGGCGGGGTGCAGGGGAGGCGGGCGGGGCTGGTGGTTGGCGGGGTGGGCGGTCGGGGCGGGCGGAAGCGGCTTGGGCGGCCGGTTCGGGCAAGCGATCCGGACAACCGGACCGACTGGGGCGACGGGCCCAGGCAACCGAGCCGGGCAACTGCCCTGGACAGTCGCCTGGCCTAGACAACCAGCCCAACCGACCCGGACGAGCGCACCGGTCGACCGCCCTGGACTGTCGAGCCGACCGGAAAAGACCGGGAAGGACCGGAAAAACTGACTTGGGCCACGCCGACCCCCAGGCGAGCGCCCTGGGCAAGCGCCCTGGACGGCCGACCGGGTCAGGCTGCCAGCTCGGGCAATCGGCCGGGCGAATGCCCGGGGCGGTCGAACCAAGCCGTCGAAAAGGGCAGAACAGCTTGCTCAGGCAGCAGCCACGGCCTCTTCCGGCACCCGGTCCCAGCGGTGCCGCCGGATCCGGACCGGGACTTCCTCCCCGCGCGCCGCCGCGGCGAACACGTGGGCGCGCGCCCGCCGCCACCACACCAGCATCCGGGAGGCGCCCAACGCCAACACCGCCACGATGACCAGCAGCGCGATCCGGAAGTTGCCGCCGGTCGCCTGGAGCAGGATGCCGATCAGCAGGGCGGTCACGGTAGTCGCCAGGAAGCCGCCGACGTTCACCACTCCGGTCGCGGTGCCGACGCGCGACAGCGGGTTGTAGTCGCGGGCGATGGCGAAGCCGATCATCGACGCCGGGCCGCCCAGGGTGAGGAAAGCGAACGCCGGGACGAGGACTCCCACCGGGACGTGGCCGTTCCAGCCGAGCAGCACGGCCCACACGATCGTCGCGCCGCTGAGGTAGCCGATGACCAGCGGGACGCGCAGCGCCGGGGCGCGGCCGATCACCGCGCCCAGCAACGGGCCGCCGGCCATCGAGCCGAATACGAAGACGGTCAGCAGCGCGCTCGCGGTCGCGGCGGGCAAACCTTCGCCCTGCACCAGGAAAGGCATGCCCCACAACAGGGTCAGCACGTTCGGCGCGAACATCGTCGAGAAGTGCACCCAGAAACCCAGCCGGGTGCCGGGGGTCTGCCAGGCGAGCTTGACCTGCTTGCCCAGTTCCGCCGGGCGCACGGGTTCGCGTTTGCGTTCCGGCACGCCGTCGGGAGTGTCGCGGACGCGCAGCGCCACCGGCACCGAGTACAGCACCGTCACCGCGCCGACGGCGAGGAAGGTGACTGTCCATCCTGGACCGTCGAGGAGCAGGGTGAGCGGGACTGTCGCGGCGAGGTTGCCGATGTAGCCGACGCAGGAGGTGAAGGACGCCAGCAGCGCGTACCGGTGGGCTGGGAAGTGCGCCGCGACGAGCCGCAGGACGCTGACGAAGGTGAGTGCGTCGCCGAGGCCGAGGACGGCGCGGGCGACCAGGCCGAGCGCGTAGGTGTCGGCGATGCCGAGCAGCAGCTGCCCGGAGCCCAGGATCAGGACGGCGACGGTGAGCACGCGGCGCGGGCCGTAGCGGTCGACGAGCACGCCGGTCGGGATCTGCATGGCCGCGTAGACGCCGACCTGCAGGACGGTGAAGATGCCGAGCGCGGCGGACCCGACGCCGAAGCGTTCGGCCGCCTGCAGCCCGGCGACGCCGAACGAGGTGCGATGGAAAACGGCGAGCAGGTACACCGTGACCGCGGTGAGCCAGATGAGCCAGGACCGGACAGGGGCGCGGCCGGCGGGCGTCAAAAGTTCCTCCAGAGAGCAGGCGAGCGTCGGACAGAGGAGGACGACGACGCTGCCGCCTCGATAGTTGTATCGCCTCAGCAACCTCGATACATAGCCGTAACCGGGGTGTGTTTCACCACAGATCCACGTCGCCCCGGATTCCGACGACAGTTTCGCCGCCGACCCACACGTCGTCGCCGTCCCGTTCGACGTGCACCCGTCCGCGCCTGCCGAGCCGCGTGCCTTGCGCCGCGACGTACGACTCGGGCGCGATGCCGTCGCCGATCAGCCATTGGCCGAGCGCCGCGTTGAGACTGCCGGTGACCGGGTCCTCGACGGTGTCGCTGAACGCGCGGACCTCGAACGCCGTGTCGGAGCCAGCCGGCTGTGCACCCGCGACGCCCACCTTGAAGTCGCCGAGCGCGCCGAAGTCCGGCTCGATCGCGAGCACGGTCGCCGCGTCGCGCAGCAGCAACGCGACCCAGCCGGGGCCGTTGTCCGCCCAGCGCGCGTCGAGGACATCGGCGTCGCCGAGGTGCAGGCCGCGTTTCACCGCGGCGAGGTCGGCGTCGTCGACCGGGCCGCTGCGCAGGAGCGGAGGCGCGGCGAACGCCAGCCGGTCGCCGTCGCGGCGCACCCGGACCAGCCCGGCCCCGCATTCCTGGACGAGGTGCCCGGCTTTCGGCTCTCCCCCGGCGGCCAGCCACGCCCGTGCCGACCCGAGCGTCGGGTGCCCGGCGAACGGCAGCTCGCCGTGCGGGGTGAAGATCCGCACACGGTAGTCGGCGGCCGGATCGGACGGCTCCAGCAGGAACGTGGTCTCGCTGAGGTTCGTCCAGCGGGCGAACGCCGCCATCCGCTCGTCGGACAGCCCGTCCGCGCCGTGCACGACAGCGAGCGCGTTGCCGCGGGCGAGTTCGTCGGTGAAGACGTCGACCTGGGTGAACTTCGGCATGCGCCCACCCTCGCATCCACCGGGCCGCGGCGGCGAGCGGGTTTCGCCGTTATGCCGTCAAGCCTCCCGCACCGCGCCGACCACGGCCCACCGCCCGGACCGCCACCGCGCCACCACGGCCGCCAGCCGGAAAACCATGAACAGCGACAATCCGGTCCAGATCCCGGTCAGCCCCCAGCCCAGCGCCAGCGACAGCCAGATCAGCGGCAGGAACCCGAGCCCCGCGCTGACGAGCGTCGCGGTGCGGAGGAAGGCGGCGTCGCCCGCACCGAGGAGGACGCCGTCGAGCGCGAACACCACACCCGCGATCGGTTGCAGCGCCACGAAGAACCACCACGCGTGCGGGATTTCGCCGAGCACTCCCGGGTCGGACGTGAACGCGTGCGGCAGGACGCTCCACAGCGCGGCGAACAGCACGCCCAGGAAACAACCGAAAACCAGGCCGTATCCAGTGATCTGCGTGGCCACTCCGCGCGCCTGCCGCGCCGCGCCCGCGCCGAGCGCCGCGCCGACGAGCGATTGCGCGGCGATCGCGACCGAATCGAGCACCAGCGACAGGAACGTCCAGAGCTGCAGGACCACCTGGTGCGCGCCGACCGCCTCGGTCGAGGTGCGCGCGGCCACCGCGGCGGCGGACACGAAGCACGCCTGGAACGCGAAACTGCGCAGCACCAGGTCCCGGCCGAGGCCCAGTTGCGCCCGCATCACCGGGAAATCCGGCCGCAGCGGCACCTTTTCCCGCACCAGCGCGGCGACGAACATCGACGCGGACACGATCTGCGCGACGACGTTCGCGATCGCCGACCCCTCCAGCCCGAGATCAGCGGCGTACACCAGCACCGGGCACAGGACGGCCGAGATTCCATTGCCCGCCAGGACATAACGCAGCGGGCGGGTCGCGTCCTGCACGCCGCGCATCCAGCCGTTGCCCGCCATCGTGACGAGGATCAGCGGCGCGCCGAACAACGCGATCCGCAGCCACGACACAGCCGCCGCGGCGATCTCGTCGCTGCCCGAAAGCGCCCGGGCGATCGGCCCGGCCAGCAGTTGTCCTGCGACGAGCAGCACCAGCCCGACCAGCACGGCGAGCCAGGTGGCCTGCACGCCTTCGCGGACCGCGTCGGAGCGCCTGCCCGCGCCGTGCAGCCGCGCGGTGCGCGACGTGGTGCCGTAGGACAGGAACGTGAGCTGCGTGGAGATCTGCGACAGCACGACGCCGCCCAGCGCGAGGCCGGCGAGCGGCAACGCACCGAGATGGCCTACGACGGCCGTGTCGACCAGTACGTAGAGCGGCTCGGCGGCGAGCACGCCAAGCGCGGGCACGGCGAGCCCGAACACTCGGCGGGGCGGGATGCGGTCACCGCTGACGGCGGTGGTCGTGGCGTTTTCGGACACGGGACGAGAGTAGCTACCGGGACCGACAATTCCGGCGGGGCGGAGGGCGGGGTTCGCTGAGGCGGGTGACGAGGGCTGGCGAATGTGGTTATGGGGCAAGGGGATTCTGCTGGGTCCGCAGTGGATTCCCGGCATGCGGGAGGGTTGGTGGGGTGGCTCGGCTTTGGCTGCGGGCATGCTGGACGGGCATGCCTGGGAACCCCCGGCAACCGGCAGAGTTTCAGCAGGGCAGACGGTTCGGCTTTTGGCGGCGAGCACGCCGGTGAGCGGGTGGCGGACCGGCAGCGTCTCGGAGCAGGAGGCAGTCGGCGGATGGTGCCCGCATCTCCCGCGGCCGGCTATCGCAGGCCGCGAGGTGCAGATGCGTTTCGGAACGCGGTCTCTAGGGGCGCTGGCGAACCCGCACCAGACGCCCCGCCCGAATCAGGAAGCCCGCAACAGCGGTGCCCTCCCCAGCGCTTCCCGCAGCCGGTCCAGCACCTCCTCCGCCGGACCCTCCGCCGTGCACCCCGCCGCCATCCGATGGCCTCCCCCGCCGAACTCCGCGGCGGCCGCGGACACGTCGATGTCGCCCGCGGAGCGCAGCGAGACCGTCCACACCGGACCGGGCCCGGCCTCCTTCAGCACCGCCGCTACCCCGGCTTCGCGGGTCGCGCGCACGACGTCGATCACCGACTCCACCTCTTCGAGCCGCACCGTCGCCGCGGCGGCCGCGCGCACTACCGTGTGGACGAAGCCGAAGCCTTGCGCCCCTTCGGGTTCCAGCCGGGCCTCGGAGAGCACCTTGGACAGCATCGGCAGCCACGCGAACGGGTGATCGTCGACGATCCGGCGCGCCACCTCGCCCGGGTCCGCTCCCGCTTCCAGGAGGCGGGCGGCGATCCGGTGCGTTTCCGGGCTTGCCCGGCGGAAGCCGCTCGTGTCGGTGACGACCCCGGCGTACAGGCAGCGCGCGGCGGCCGCGTCGAGTTCGACGCCCATCGCCTCGATGATCCGCGTGACCAGGATCGCCGACGCCTCGGCGGTCTCGTCCACGACGTGGTGGGTGCCGTAGCGGGCGTTCGTCGCGTGGTGGTCGACGACCAGGACCGGACTGCCCGCGTCGCGGACCGCGGCGACCCGGGGAGCCAGTCTGCCGAGGCGGGCCAGGGTGGGGGTGTCCAGCGCGACCAGCAGGCCGTCCGTCGGCGGGAGCGCGCCGACCGGGGTGATCAGGCCGTCGACGTCCAGCCAGGCCAGTGTTTCGGGGGCCTCGTCCGGCTCGCCGAAGGCGACCCGGACGCTCGCGCCGCCGCGATGCAGCACGTGGCCGAGGGCCAGCGCGCTGCCGAGGGCGTCGGCGTCGGGGCGCACGTGTCCGAGCAGCGTCACGTCGGTGGCACCGGCCAGCAGTGCGGCGGCGGCCTCGATGTCCTGTACCAGGGAAGCTGTCACAAAGTGTCACGCTACGCTCTGCGGGATGCCTGAGTACGTGATCCTCGTTCTGCCTTCCGCCAACCGCGTGTACGCCGCGTCGTCGCCGGCGCTGCTGCGCGCCGAACTGGCGGCCTTCGGCGCTGGTCTTTCCGCCGAGGTGTCGGCGATCGAAGAGATCGAACTCGGCGGCGTCGGGTACGTGAAATTCGCCTGCGCGGCCCCGCTCGGCGAACGCGATCTGGCGCTGCTGTCGAACCTGTCCTCGCTGTACGCCCTGTTCGAACTGGGCGACGGCGTGCTGCGGCCGGTCGCCGTGCACCCGCTGGCGAAGGCCGACTCGGACCTGCTGACCATCCAGAAATACCCGGGCAAGACCAACGAGCAGTTCACCAAACTGCTGCTCAACCTCACTCTCCTCGCGACGGAGCGGCCCGCGGACTGGCCGGACCGCGAACTGCACGTGCTCGACCCGCTGTGCGGCCGCGGGACGACGCTGAACCAGGCCGTGATGTACGGCTTCGACGCGACCGGCCTGGACGTCGACGCGCGCGATTTCGAAGCGTACGAACAGTTCGTGAAGACGTGGCTGCGCATGAAGCGCGTGAAACACACCGCCGAATCCGGGCAGTTGCGGCGCAACAAGGTCCGCCTCGGCCGCAGGCTCGACATCGAGTACGCGTTCGACAAGGACGACTACAAGGCCGGCCGCACCCGCCGGCTCAGCTACCTCAACACGGACACCCTGACCGCCGACGAGGTCCTCCGCCCGGCGTCGGTGGACCTCATCGTCACCGACGCGCCGTACGGCGTGCAGCACGGCAGCCACCGCGACGCCGGCCTGGCCCGCAGCCCGCGCGACCTCCTCGCGGCGGGGATCCCGGTGTGGAACCGGGTGCTGCGGCCCGGCGGGGCGCTGGGGATCTCGTGGAACACGCACGTGCTGCCGCGGGAGGACCTGGTGGCGATCCTGGAGCGGGCGGGGCTGGAGGTGCGGTCGGGCGGGCCGTACGAGGAGCTGGCGCACCGGGTGGACCAGGCGATCGTGCGCGATCTGGTGGTGGCGGGAAAGCCCGCGTGAATGGCGCGGGAAATACCGTTACCGCGCAGTGCATGCATTCACTGGATTGAGTGAAATCCGTACAGCACGGGCGAACACGGCCGCGCTTTCAACGCTCAGAGTTGACCGCTCATCGCAGCAATACTGCACTGGCTCATTCCGTAGGGCAGGGTCGGCCTTGAAATGGACACCACACCAGAGCGGACCCCGGCCTTGGCGACCGAGGCAGTCGAACTGGCGACCCGCATTCCCCGCCAGCTGGAACTTTCCCCGTTGGGCGAGGCAGGCCAGCCCGACGACTCCTTGCCCGACCTGACTCGCTATTGCCTTCGGGCCCACGATCGCGGACTGGCCGCGGTGGTCGAGGCCGCCGCGCGCGGGACGAGCGGAATCGTCACCCTCGTCGGCGGACCCGCGACGGGGAAGAAACGCGCGCTGTGGGAAGCCGTGCACGCCAGGGACGACGACGGGCATTTTCTGCTCTACGGCTGGAAAATCTGGCCCGGCCTCAGTCCGCGCAGCCCGGAGGAACTGCGGGAGAGCGTAAAGGGATTCCCGAAGAATACCGTCGTGTGGATTCCGTCCGCGGAACGCTACCTTTCCCCGAATGGCAACGGAATAGGCAATGAAGTCGCCGAGCGTTTGCGAAATCTGCTGCACGACCCGCACCGTGCGCCGGTTCTGATTCTCGCGAGCCTGTCCCCGGAGCACTGGCACGAGCTGACCGCCCCGCAGGCCGGGGGCGTCGACAGCTCGCACGTCCAGCAGCTGCTGCTGGGCACCAGCCTCACGGTGCCCGGCTCCTTCACCGACACCGAGGTTGCCCGAGCCCTCTCCTCCCTCGACCCGCGAGTCTCCGAAGCGGCGGCCCACGCACCGAAAGGCCGGGTGATCCAGACCGTCGTCGCCATCCCTGCGCTGCGCACGCGCTGCCAGCGGCTCAGCCCGGCCGCTCGCGCGATGCTGGATTTCGTGACCGAGGCCCGGCACGCGGGTCATAGCGGGACGATGCCCCGGGCGCTCCTCCTGCAGGGCGCGCAGGCGTTTCTCGACGGGCCGGACACCGACGCGTGCCTCGACACGGCGCTGAAAGAACTGACGACGCCAGTGCGCGGTGGCGCCGCAGTGCTGGTCAAAGAGGCGAAAACAGACGTCTATCGTCTTCCCCCGTGTCTCGACCGGCTGTACGTGACCGAAGCCCCGGAGCCGGTCCTCCCTCGCGCGAGCCTGTGGCCCGTGCTGCTGGAAACCGTGGCCGGACAAGACAGTCTCGCCATCGCCCGGGAATGCGAACGACGCCATCTGCTGGAGCTGAGCGCCCAGTTCTCCCTGAAGAGCGGCCTGCCCCGGGCGCTTCTCGACCTCGCCGCGATGCTGGCGAAGGCCGGGCGGATCGACGAGGCGGCCGCCCAGTACCGGCTGCTCGCGCGGACCGGCGGCGGCGACGACGTCGAGGAGGCGATCAACCAGGGGGCGAACGTTCTCTTCGCCGCCGGGCGCGAGGAAGACGTCCTGGATTGGCTGGGTCCGCTCGCCGAGGCGGGAAACCGTTCGGCCGCGCTGCACGTCGCGGCGGCCCACACCCGGTGCGGCCAGCCCGATCTGGCGCTGGCCGTGCACCGCCGGCGCGCGGAGAACGGCGACCTGCAGTCGGCGGTGTACGTGGCCGAGAGCATGGTGCCGCCGGAAGTCGTGCACGATTCCTGGCAGGAGCTGCCCGGCCAGGAACTGGACCAGCAGCGGACCCGCCGCCGGAAAGAACTCGGCAAGGCGGTGCGCTGGCTGACCGAGCTGCCCGGGCAGAACCGGCGCGACCTGCTCCCCCTGATCACCGACCTGATCATGGACACCTTCGGGATCGACGAGGCGCTGAAGGAGCTTTCCGACGAGGCGACCCGCTACGACTGGTACGACGCATACCTTCTCGGCGCACAGGCCCTGTCCGCCGCCGGGCGCGTCGAGGAGGCGCTGACCTGGGTCGAGGCGGCGCGGCGGCACGACGTCCCGGGCACCCTCGCCGTCGCGACGAAGGTGAATCTGCGCGCCCGGCTGCTCGACGCCGCCCAGGAGTGCGCGCTCGAGGCGGCCGACGCCGGCGACGCGGCTCCGCTGATCGAGGTGGGCGACGCCTTCGCCAAGTCCAGGCTTCCGGAACGCGCTCTCGCCTGCTACGACGACGCGGCGGCCCGGGCCGCGACCGCCGCCTTCAGCGCCGCGGCGCTCACCGCCGCCCGGTACGGCCTGTTCGACAAGACCTGCGGTTACTACCGGCGCGCGGACCTGGCCGGGTGCGCACCGGACCCGGCCGAGATCGTCCGGTTGCTCTGCGCCGCCGGGAAAGCGACCGAGGCGCTGGAATGGTACGTCGCCACCGTGCCGCCGGACCCGGGCGCGCTCGCTCCGATCGCGCGGCACCTCAAGGACGTCCCGCAAGCGGTGACCGTGGCCGGGGCCGTCCGCGCGCACAAGAACATCCCGCAGTGGCAGGCGCTGGCCTGGGTGGCCGACGAGCTCCTGGGAGCCAAGCACGCCGCGTCCGGCGGAACCGACCGGGCGACCGTCAGCGGAAACGGCCCGCACCTCGCGGCCTCCTCGCGCCTGGTGCTGGCGGGCCGCCTGTACAAGGAAGCGGCGAAGTCGGGGGCGGTGCGGGTCGAGGAACGCGCGGTCCGGCTGCTGATGGACGCGCGCAACTTCACCGAGGCGGTGCAGCTGATCCGTTCCGGCCGCGAGACGGTGCCGCGGCGGCTGCGGGCGCTGCTGGCGGAAGCGCTGGCCGGGCGCGGCGCGCTGAAAGAGGCCGAGCAGATTCTCGGCGAACTGCTCGACGAGGACGACTTCAGCGCCGCGGCCGGGGTCGCGCGCGGGTTCAACCTGCACGAGGAGTACGTCAAAGCGCAGGACATCGCCGAGCGCGGGGCCAACGGCGGGGACGTCGAATGCTACGTCCTGCTGGGCGATCTTCGGCGCGGCGCGTGCGACCAGACCAGGGTGCTCGATCTCTACTGCCTCGCGCTGGCCCACGGCCATCCCGGCGCGCGCGTCCGGATCGACCACCTTCTCGCCGCGGCGGACGGCCGCGCCTGGGAGCACGCGCAGCTGCGGCGGCACGGACTCGATCCGCACGGGAAGATCGCCGCGGACTGGGAGGTCCCGGCGCCCGGCGCGGACGACGGGTGAAGGCGCACCGTCCCGCGCTCGTTCACTGGCCACACCGGAAAGCCTGGTGTTGCCAATTGCCTACACAACCCCGGCCACCCGAACCGGTGACTCTGCGCGGCTATTTCAGCCGCGGCCCGACGAACCGCAGCACCTCCGGCAGGACGCCTTGCCAGTACCCGGAATCGTGCTCCCCCGGCGTGATCCGCGAGACCTCCGGCTTGGCGCCGCTGATCAGCTTCCGGTTGGCCGCCAGGAACGGGTCCCCGTCGCCGCACCACACGCCGAGGCCGCGCGACGGGAGTTCGTCCAGGTGCTGCAGCGGATCGGCGGCTTTCCAGTCGGCCTGCGACGGGAAGATGTGCCGGGTCCGGGCCTCCGGCCAGGTGCGGAACAGGGCCGCGCTGCACGTGGCCACGGCGGTCACGTCGCGGCGGCGCCGCGCCAGGTTCAGCGCTCCGAAGCCGCCCATCGAGATGCCGATGAGCCCGGTCATCGGGCGGAGGCCGGCCTCGGACAGCCAGCCGGGGAGTTCGTCGGTGAGCATGCGGTGCGGGTCGTCGCCGCCGTCGGGGACCCAGTAGTTGCTGCCGTCGACCGCGACGACCGCGAACGGCGACGTCCCGGACCGCACCGCGGCGGTGAGCGCCGCGGGCAGCTCCAGGTCCAGGAACGTGCGGGCGCTCGACCCGCGGCCGTGCAGTGCCACGCAGACCGGCAGGCCGGTGCTGGGGACGCCGTCCGGCGTCATGAGCACCACGTCGACGTCCCGGCCGCGGGCCGCGGAGTGCCTGCGGTGGATCGTGATCGACGCCTTCAGGGGCGCCGGGCTGGAGGCCGGGGCAGCCGAGGACGGCGCAACCACCGGGGCGGAGCGCCCGGTGCAGGCGGCGACAAGCGCCGCGGAACTGCCGAGCAGCAGGCCGCGTCGCGTGACACCGGGCTTTGACCGCATCGTTTCAGCCGCGCGTCTCCTCTTCTGCTTGCTCCTCGTCCTCTTCGGCACGAGGGGCCTTGTACGGGTCCGGTTCGCCCGCGGGCTGGGCTCCGGTAGCCCGGCGGGCCACCTCGGCGTCCGATTCGCGGGCCTTCGCGAGCAGTTCTTCGATGCGGCGGGCGTCGTCCGGGACGCTGTCCGCGACGAAGGTGAGCGTCGGGGTGTAGCGGACGCCGGTGCCCTGTCCCACCTTCGTGCGCAGGACGCCGCGCGCGGCTTCCAGCGCGGCCGCGGCGCTCGCGAAGTCCGGCTCCGCGTCGAGGCTTTCGCCGAGCACCGTGTAGTACACCGTGGCGTCGTGCAGGTCCGCAGTGACGCGGGCGTCGGTGATGGTCACCGAGCCCAGTCGCGGGTCCTTGACGTCGTGTTCGATCGCCGAGGCCACGATCTGCGAGATCCGCTTGGCGAGCTTGCGCGCTCGAGCGGGATCGGCCATGGCTGAGGTCTCCTTCTCCGGATTTCCGGGTGTTCTAGTCGTCCGGGCCGAGCAGCCGGCGGCGCGCGGAGAGCAGTTCGAACTCCGGCCGTCCGGCCGCGAACCGTTCGCACGCGTCGAGCACGTCCCGGATGTGCTCGCCGTCGGGGGCGACCGCGGCGACGCCGATGAGCGCGCGGCGGTGCAGGTCCAGATGTCCCGCCTCGGCGACCGAGACGGAGAACCGCTTCCGCAGTTCGGCCACCACCGGCCGCACCACGGATCGTTTCTGCTTCAACGAATGCACGTCGTCGAGCAGCAGGTCGAGCTCTAGGGCTCCGACAAACATAGGCAGCGAAGTTGTGCCGCGAGGGCGGTGCGGGGGGGGCGGCGGGGGCCCCCCCGGCCCGGGGCAAACCCCCGGGGGGTGGGGCCCGGTTGAGGTGTTGGGTTCAACGCGGGCGACGGGAGTGTGGGGGTAGAGCGCCGCCGGT
>NZ_JBSHAM010000125.1:17781-19932 GCF_053611505.1 Amycolatopsis sp. NPDC054798
AGAGGCAGCGAAGTTGTGCCGCGCGGGCGGTCCGGGGTGCGCGCCTGGCGCACCCCGGACCGGTCACTCACGCACGGGGCTTCTCCCGCTGTTCGTAGGTCTCGATCACGTCGTCGACCTTGATGTCGCTGTACGAGCCCAGCGTGAGACCGCACTCGTACCCTTCCCGGACCTCGACCACGTCGTCCTTGAACCGGCGCAGCGAGTTGATCGGCAGGTTCTGCGCGACGACGTTGCCGTCGCGCAGGAGGCGGGCCTTGGCGTTGCGCCGGATCTCGCCGGACATGACCAGGCAACCCGCGATCGTGCCGATCTTGGAGGACTTGAAGACGTCCCGGACCTCGGCGCGGCCCAGTTCGACCTCTTCGTACTCCGGCTTGAGCATGCCCTTCAGGGCCTGCTCGATCTCCTCGATCGCCTGGTAGATGACCGTGTAGTAGCGCACGTCGACGCCCTCGCGGGTGGCCCGCTCGGTCGCCTTGCCCTGCGCCCGGACGTTGAACCCGAGGACGATCGCGTCGGACGCGGTCGCCAGGTCGATGTCCGATTCGGTCACGCCGCCGACGCCGCGGTGGACCACGTGCAGTTCGACGTCTTCGCCGACGTCCAGCTGCAGCAGCGCCGCTTCGAGCGCCTCGACGGTACCCGAGTTGTCGCCCTTGATGATCAGGTTGAGGCTGCTCGTCTCCTTCAAGGCGGAGTCGAGGTCCTCGAGGCTGACCCGCTTGCGGCGCGACGCGTTGAGCGCGTTGCGGGTGCGGGCGGAGCGGCGCTCGGCGATCTGCCGGGCGACGCGGTCCTCGTCGACCACCAGGAAGGTGTCGCCCGCTCCCGGCACCGAGGTGAACCCGATGACCTGGACCGGACGCGAGGGCAGCGCCTCGGTGACGTCCTCGTTGTGCTCGTCGACCATCCGGCGGACGCGGCCGTAGGCGTCGCCCGCCACGACCGAGTCGCCCACGCGCAGCGTGCCGCGCTGGACCAGAACGGTGGCCACCGGGCCGCGGCCGCGGTCGAGGTGCGCCTCGATCGCGACGCCCTGGGCTTCCATGTCCGGGTTGGCCCGGAGGTCCAGAGCCGCGTCCGCGGTCAGCAGGATCGCCTCGAGAAGCCCGTCGATGTTGATGTTCTCCCGTGCGGAGATCTCGACGAACATCGTGTCGCCGCCGTATTCCTCGGCGATGAGGTTGTACTCGGTGAGCTGCTGCCGGATCTTGTCCGGGTTCGCGCCCTCCTTGTCGATCTTGTTGATCGCGACCACGATCGGGGCCTTGGCGGCCTGCGCGTGGTTGATCGCCTCCACCGTCTGCGGCATGACGCCGTCGTCGGCCGCCACCACGATCACCGCGATGTCGGTCGAGTTCGCGCCTCGGGCACGCATGGCGGTGAACGCCTCGTGACCCGGGGTGTCGATGAAGGTGATCAGCCGCGGAACGCCTTCGAGCTCGGTCTCGATCTGGTACGCACCGATGTGCTGCGTGATGCCGCCGGCCTCGCTTTCGCGGACCTTTGTCTTGCGGATCGTGTCCAGCAACCGGGTCTTGCCGTGGTCGACGTGGCCCATGATGGTGACGACCGGCGGCCGGACCTGCAGGTCCTCCTCGCCGCCCTCGTCCTCGCCATAGGTGATGTCGAAGGTCTCCAGCAGCTCGCGGTCCTCCTCCTCGGGGGAGACGACCTGGACGACGTAGTTCATCTCGCCGCCGAGCAGCTCGAGGATGTCGTCCGACACGGACTGCGTCGCGGTGACCATCTCGCCGAGGTGGAAGAGCACCTGCACCAGCGAAGCCGGGTTGGCGTCGATCTTCTCGGCGAAGTCGGTCAGCGAAGCGCCGCGCGGCAGCCGGATCGTCTCGCCCTGCCCCTTGGGCAGGCGGACGCCGCCGACGCTGGGCGCCTGCATGTTGTCCATGTACTCCTGGCGCTTCTGCCGCTTCGACTTGCGACCCTTGCGCGAGGGACCGCCGGGACGCCCGAAGGCGCCCGCGGTGCCGCCACGGCCACCAGGGCCGCCACGACCGCCGCCGCCGCGGAAACCGCCGCCGCCGGCCGGGGCGCCACCGCCGCCCCCCTGACTCATAGAAACAACTCCGACGCCACGACCCAACTCACTCTCTCCGATGCCCGCTCCGGCTAGAACTCGTCGTCGGC
>NZ_JBSHAM010000126.1:0-19828 GCF_053611505.1 Amycolatopsis sp. NPDC054798
GTTGTCAAGGCATCTTTCCCGCCTTGACAACCACCCTCAGACCGTCAGCACAATCAGGCTTCGGGGTGCCCGCAGCAACACCATCCGTGAAGCGAAACCCCCACCGCCTCACCCGAGCCGAGAAACCACCCGAGCCACAACCTCAGCCGGACTAGGCTGCCCCAACATCTCCCCCCGAACCTCCTCCGCCGCCCTCCGGAACGATTCCTCGTCAAGCAACCGCCGCACCATCCCCCGCACCGCATCAACATCCACCGCGGACGGATCGTGACTAAGCCCGACCCCCCGCTCCACGACCCGCTCAGCCGACATCGGATTATCCGCGAAACTAGGCAAAACCAACTGCGGCACCCCATAAAACAACGGCGCGGCAGTAGTCCCGGACCCGCCGTGATGCACAATCGCCGAACACCCCGGCAAAAACACCGACAACGGCAAATACCCCACCGACCGCACATTCCCGGGAAGCTCGCCCAGCCCGCTCACATCAACGGTCCCCGCCGCGAGCACGACCTCGACGTCCATCCCGCCGAGCGCGTCCAGCACCACCTTCAAACTGCTGACCCCGCTCATCACCGGCACCACAGTGCCCAGCGTGACCGCCACCCGAGGCCGTTCCGCCTTCCGCAGAACCCACTCCGGAAGCACCGCCCCGCCGTTGTAAGGCACGAACTGCATCGACCACCATGGCACCCCGTCGCGCTCGTCGGCGGGCTCCTCGTCCGCGCGCAACCCGCCCATGCTCGGCGCCCGCGGATCGATTCGCGCGACGACCTTCGGCGGAGCGTCCCCGATGCCGAGCTTCTTGCGCATCAGCGCGACCAGTTCGCCGTCGAGGAAGTCTTCGTGCTCGGTGCGCCATGAGAGGTCCCGGGCCGACCACGAGATCCGGTTGCCGACCTCGAGCGCGGGCACGCCGAGCGCGACCGCGGCGAGCGCGCCCGCTCCGTGGTCGGACGGGTAGACGACCAGGTCCGCGCCGAACGCTCGGCCCGCCTCGATCGTTCCCTCGGTCATGGCGGCGGTGAAGAGCCCGAACGGGCCCTGGTGCTGCCGCGCGATCCGGTACTCCTCGGGTTCGTCCGGATCCGGGGCGCTCCCGTTCTTGACGGTGGCCAGCAGGTCGGTCCAGATGTCGCGGCCGGGGAAGACGTCGGCGACCGGCAGTCCGGCGCGCGCGGACACCTCGGCGATCTCGGCGGTGGTGGCCAGCAGCACCTCGTGCCCGGCGGCGCGGGCGGCCCAGACGACCGGGATCAGCGGAAGCGTGAGCCCGTAGCCGGGCGCGGACGCGAAAAGGATCTTCACGCTCTCGAGCCTGCCAGAATCGTGGCGGCAATCGCATCTCGGTTTCTGTTTCCGCATCCCGGTAACGCGCGGGGCCGTCGCGGCGACACATCGGCTGATCATCTCTCCCGGAAAGGGCCGGTCCCCCATGCGAAAAGCCCGTCTCGCGGCATTGCTGACCTTGGTCGGCCTCGGCATCGCGATGTCCCCCGCGGTCGCCGCCGACGCCGGTCAGACCAGCACCTGGTGCACCAAAAAGGAGCAGGTGGCGATCCTCGGCACGTCGGCCGACACCGGCTACGGCACCACGGGTTACCAGTCCGCGACGGACACCTACGCGCCGACCACCTACGGCTGGACCACGAAAATCGCCAACGACCTGCACGCTGAGTGGAACACCACCACGAAGAACTACGCGCACAACGGCGCGATGGCCACCGACTACCTCCCCGGCGGCCGCTGGTCCGACACGACCGCCGCGCTCGCCGACATCGCGCAGCGCCAGCCCGACCTGGTGCTCATCGACCTCGGCGGCAACGAGCTGATCTCGCAGACCGACCCGGCGGTGTTCAAGGCGAATCTCGGCAAGGTCATCGACACCATCCGCGCCTCGCGGCCCGGGGTGGACATCCTGCTGTCGATCTACGCCGAGCTGAAGTGGACGCCGAATCCGTGGGGCGGGCAGACGCAGAAGTACTTCTGGTCGCAGTACGCGACGTCGATCTACCAGACGGCGGTCGCGAAGGGCACCGCGCTCGTCGATCTGCGGCAGTACATCCCGCCCGCCGGTTCGGCGAATCTGCCCAATCCGAGTCCGTGGATGGCGGACAACGTGCACCTGAACGACGCGGGAAACCTCGCCGAGTACGGGATGTGGTGGGGCTGGACGTCGAGCCTGGGCAGCATTTGCTGAGCGGTCCGCGGCCGGACGCCTCGGCCTGAACTCGGGGCGCGTGCCTCGCCCGGTGCTGCGGTGGCGGAACGGAAACGGGGCGGCGCATTGCCGCTGCTCACGGCGTTTCCGCAGGTCAATGTGGGTGGCGTAACCTCGGCGTAATCAAAATCCAGGTAGCGTCGCCGGCGTGGTGACTACGCGGCGGAGGGCGGAACGGGCCCGGCAGGTGGCCGACGGCTTGCGGCAGCGGATCGTCGCGGGCGAGGTCGGCGAGATCCTGCCGGGCGAACGCGACCTTGGCGAATGGTTCGGCGCGTCGCGGAACGTGGTGCGGGAAGCGCTCGCGTTGCTGCGGGACGAAGGGCTCGTCGAACGTCGGCCGGGCGTCGGGACGCTGGTGGTGCGGCCGAAGTACGGGCACGGGCTCGACCAGTTGACCGGGCTGGCGGAAGCGCTCGAAGGACACGGCGAGGTCGTGAACGAGGTGCGCACGGCCGAGACAGTCGCCGCGCCGCCCGCGGTGGCGGACCGGCTCGGCCTGGAGGCGGGCGCGGAAGTCGTGCACCTGGAGCGGGTCCGGCGGCTCGGCGGGGCGCCGTTGTCGCTGGACTCGACCTATCTGGTGGCGGATCTGGGGATTCCGTTGCTGGGGAAGGATTTGGCGCACCGGGACCTGTTCGCGTTGCTGGAGGAGACGAACGGCATCCGGCTGGGGCGGGCCGAGGTGGAGGTGCACGCGGTGTCCGCCGGGCCGGATACGGCCGCGCTGCTGGACATCGCGCCGGGCACGGCGGTTTTCGCACTGGACCGGCTGACCCGGCTGCCGGACGGACGCCCGGTCGACGCGGAATGGCTGCACATTCGCGCGGACCGGCTGACGCTGCGGGCGACTTTGCATCGAGGGCCGGGGTGAGGCGGCTGGGGCGAGCCGGTCTGGTGGATGAGTCTGTGCTGGAGACCGGGATTCGCGGGGGAACCGCGGTTTCTCGATGGCTGCGCCGCTGTTCAGGGCGGGGTTCGAGAAGGATGGAACTGCGCGGCTGCCGGGGGGGGGGTGTCCCTATGTGTTTGTCAAGCCGCGGCTTGGACCGGAGCGGCATCGGGTTGCCGGTAGTAGGTCTTGTTGCGCAGCATCGCGTAGATGACGTCGCAACGGCGTCGGGCCAGGCAGATGAGGGCGGCGTTGTGTTTCTTGCCCTCGGCTCTTTTCCTGTCGTAATAGGCCCGGCTGATGGGGTCGTGCAGGGCGGCGAACGCGGCGAGGAAGAACGCGCGTTTGAGCTTGCGGTTGCCCGTGCGCGCGGGGTGCTCGCCTTTGATCGAGGACCCGGACGCGCGGGTGACGGGTGCGATGCCGGCGTAGGCGGCCAGATGCCCCGAGCTGGCGAAGTTGGAGGCGTCGCCGACTTCGAGGAGGATCCGAGCGGCGGTCCTGACGCCGATGCCGGGCATCGATGTCAGGACCCCGGCAAGAGGGTGCGCATCAAGTATCCCCTCGACCTGTTCGGCGACCTGTTTCCGTTGCTGCAGAACGGTTTTCAAGCTATCGGCCAGTCGCGGGAGCACGGTGTCGGCGGCGGTGGTGCCGGGGACGGTCACGCTCTGCTCGTCCAATGCGGCCAGGATCGCGGTCACGAGCTTGTCGCCCATGCGGGGCGCGTGGGCGGCGGCGATCGCGGTGAGCTTGCGGCGTCCGGCTTTGCGGATTCCGGCTGGTCCGCCGCAACGGGACAGGATTTCCAGCACCGCCGGATGGGAGGTGCGCGGGCCGAGGGCGCGTTCGAGGGCGGGGTGGATGCCGGTGAGCAGGCCGCGGATGCGGTTGCTGATCCGGGTGGCCTCGCCCGCCAGGTCGTCGTCGAACCCGACCAGCACGTCCAGTTCAGCCAAAGCGTCGTCGCCGACGTCGACCGGGCGCAGCGTGTGCGGCAGCGAGCGGGCGGCGTCGGCGATGACGAACGCGTCCCGCGCATCGGTCTTGGCCCGTCCGGGGTAGAGGTCGGCGATGCGCCGCATCGCCAGCCCGGGCAGGTAGGCCACCTGGTGCCCGGCGGCGCGGGCGACCGCGACCGGCAGCGCCCCGATCGTCGCGGGCTGGTCGACCACGACCAGCAGCGGCCCGTGGGCGGCGAGCGTGTCGAACAGGGCCCGCAGTTTGGGTTCGCTGTTGGGCAAAGGCGCGTCGTGCAAGCGCTTCCCGTCCGGATCCAGGCCGACCGCGTGATGGGCGTCCTTGCCGACATCCAGACCGAGGAACACCCCGAAATCGCTGCTCATCCACCATGCCGTTCATCCGTTGCGACGTGGCCGCCGGTCGAGCATCGATGGCCGGCACCCACGTTACGACGAGACCTACTCAGCGGTGGCCGTGTCCCTATCAGCGGTCCCTCGATGCCACCAGACCCGGTGACACCACCCCCCGGCTCATGCACTCGACTGGGGGCGTCAGTCATGCCAAGCCTGGCGACCACAGCTCCTTGATCAGGAACTACGAAAAAGGTAACGGGGGGGCGCTGCGGGCGACTTTGTATCGCGGGGCAGGGTGAGGCAGCTGCGGCCGGGCCTTCTGGTGGACGAGTTTGCGCTCGATGCCGCGATTCGCGCGGGAATCGCGGGTTTCCGGCAGCTGCGCACCGCTGTTCAGGGCGGGATCTGGGACGGACGGAACTGTGCGGCCGCCGGAGCTGAGCTGCGGTCCTCGGTGCGGGGCACGCGGACCGGCTCGCGTCGCGCGTATCGACTGTGGTGTTCGCGCGGCTCGCGTTGTGCCGCACCGAGGTCGGGAGTGATTCGATTGGCAGACCGCGGTTTCCGGCGGCGGAATGTGCGTGGGCCGGGTGGCTCTGCAGGCGATCGGGCGTTGGCGGACGGGTCGGGTGGTTTTGCGGGTGACCAGGCGTGGGCGCGTGGGTCCGGTGGTTTCGCGGGCGACTGGGCGCTGGCGGATGGGCCGTTCGGTCTTGCAGGCGACCCGGCACCCGGACCGGTTCGCTCAGCCGTCCGCGACCGGAATGCCCGCCCCAGCCCCCGATCAGCTCCCGGAGCGATCCCGCCGCGAGAAAACGACTGGCGGTGGCCGAGGTGATCGCCGCGCTCATCATCACCGGATTGCTCGCCGGGATCGGCATCACCGCGGTCGGACCGGGCGGGGTGCTCGCGACTGTCGGCCTGTTCGTCTTCACCTCGCTCACCCCGGCGCAGGTGGCGGGAACGGCGATCGTCACGCACGTGGCCACCGGGATCCTCGGCAGCGCCGCCTTCGTCCATTCCGGACAGTTGCGCGAGCCGAACACCCGGCGAGTAGCGGGAATCCTCGCGGCGGCTGCCGTCGTGGGGACTCCGCTGGGCGTGCTGCTGAATTCCTGGGTGTCCGCGAAGGCGTTCGGGATCGTGCTCGGCGGCTTCGCGCTCGTCGTGGCGGTGTTCGTCGGCTTCAAGGGGCGGGAGCGGGCCGTCGGGATGCCGGTCGCGGGTGCGATCGGGGCCGGGGTCGCGGTGGTGGCCGGACTGGTCGGGGTCGGCGGGCCGATGCTGTCGGTGCCGTTGCTGGTCGTCGCCGGGATGCCGGTGCTCGGGGCGCTCGCGGCGGCGCAGGTGCAGTCGGTGGTGATCGCCAGTGTCGGCACGTTCGGGTACGTCCTGCACGGAGCGGTCGACTGGCGGCTGGCGGCGATTGTCGGGATCCCGGAGCTGGCGGGAGTGCTGATCGGCTGGCGGATCGCGCACGCGTTGCCGACGAAGACGCTCAAGGCCGCCCTCATCGCGGTGCTGGTCGGGATCGCGCCGTATCTCGCGTTGCACGGCTGAAGCCGGGTGGTTGTCACCCGGCTTCAGCCGCGGATCACCGGTCGAAGGGAAGCTCCATGACCGCTCCCGAGACCGGTTTCCCGGTCCGGACGGTGGCCAGGTCCGCAGTGGACAGTGCCCGTCGGTAGAGGCGAGTGTCGTCCAGCGAACCGGACAGGTGCTGCGCGCCGTCCAGGCGTTCGCCCAGCCACAGCTGGAACGAGACGGTCTGGGTGACCGAACCAGGGGAGTCCGGGCCGGACGCGGCCACCGCGCCGTCGACCAGGACGCGGAGCTGGCCGCCCGACCGCTGAAGCGCGACGTGGTGCCATTTCTGATCGTCGTAAGCCGATTGTGTGGTCACCGACTTGCTTCCGGCCGCAGTGGTCATCATGGCGATCAGCCGGTGTGAAGCGGGTTCGGCCCGGAGCCACAGCTGCGGCGCGGTCGAGCCCATGCCGCCCAGCCACAGGATCGGCTGAGGGTCTTTCGAAGCGCCGTACTTGACCCAGGTGGAGAAGGTGAAGTCGCCGGAGCCCACCAACTGGTCCGACGAGTACGGGACGCGGACAAAGGCGTTCTTCAGTTGTATCGCCTTGCCGAATTTCCCGGGCACTGTACTGGCCTCGCCGAGGATGCGAGCGGGCTGTCCACTTGCGACGTCTGGAGTGGACACTCCGGGCGAGCGCTTCCAGCCGAGGTAGTTCTCGTCGAAGCGGGCGAAGCGGATTTCGTCGCGGGCGTCCACTGCGCCGCCCTCGTACAGCAGGCCGATTTTCGCGTTCTTCTCCTGCGGGCCGCTCAACTGGACCAGGTCGGAGTAACCGGACCAGTCCGTCGTGACCCGCGTGCCCTGGTCGGCGTTTTCCCAGCTGCGACCGTCGTCATAGGACGAACGGATGGTCATCCAGCGCCGCCGGTCGGTGTCGGCGGGCGAGGCG
The DNA here is from genome assembly GCF_053611505.1 of Amycolatopsis sp. NPDC054798. Lineage (NCBI taxonomy): Bacteria > Bacillati > Actinomycetota > Actinomycetes > Pseudonocardiales > Pseudonocardiaceae > Amycolatopsis > Amycolatopsis sp. NPDC054798. The sequence goes on from NZ_JBSHAM010000126.1 coordinate 6,910, forward strand.
AACAGGATCCGCTTGCCGCCGGGGCGGTCCAGGCGCAGCAGCGAACCTTGCACCATCGGCGTCACGAGATCGGGAATCGTGGTGAAGCGCTGGGAGAACGTCTCACCGCCGTCGCGGCTCAGAGCGTAGTCGCGGTTGCCGATGTCGGTGCCGCTTTGCTCGCGGCCGCCCGCGTAGATGGTGCCGTCGGGCAGTTCCACGACGCTGACTTCCGACGGTTTCTGCGTGAAGGTGCCGCCGACCGGATGCAGGTAGTTGTCCACCGCGCCGACATGCCAGGTCGAGCCGCCGTCGTCGCTGTAGATGAGTCCAGCGTAGTTTTCGACGGAGTTGGTGCCATCGCTGCGTTCGGCGTTCACGCCGAAGACGAGCCGGCCCTCGTGCGGGCCGTGCTGGAGCTGGATGCCGTGCACCGGACCGGAGGCGTACCAGGAATCCCACGCGGGCAGCTTCGCCTGCGCGCTGATGTCGACCGGCGTGGACCAGGTGCGGCCGTCGTCGGTGCTGTACTGCGAGTGCGGTGTGCGCGGGCACGGCACGTCGCAGCCCTTGTCGTCGGTGCGGCCCTTGTTGTACGTGGTGATCAGGACGATCCGGCCGGTCTTGCTGTCCACAATGGGCACCGGGTTGCCGTGCGTGTCCCCGCCGCCGCGGTTCACCACCTGCAACGCCGACCAGGTGGTGCCGCCGTCGGTCGAACGCTTGAGTACCAGGTCGATGTCGCCGGTGTCGCCGCAGTTGTTCTTGCGGCCCTCGGCGAAGGCCAGCAGCGTGCCGTGCGTGCTGCGGACGATCGCCGGGATGCGGAAGCACGCGTAGCCGGTTTCCTGATGCGGGTTGAAGAGCGCTTTCTGATCGAACTGCGGAGCGGCCTGAGCCGCACCGGAGGGCGCGAGGAAAGCCAGCAGGACGAACGCCAGCAGCACGCGAAGGGCGGTTCTCATCTGGTCTCCGTTCTGAACTGTCCGGAAAGGACGGCCACGCCGTACGCGGCGAGTTCCACTTCGGACGTTGGCTGAGCGGGATCGGTGAGCAAGTCAGTACCGGGAGAAGGAAGCGAAATGGTCATGGCCTGATCGTTGTGGTTGAGCAGGAACAGGTAGTCGTCCGCACCGTGCCGCACGATCGCCTGGACACCGTCCGGCAGACCGGACAGCACCGGCGAAACCCCGGCGTCAGCGGTGATCCGGTCGAACAGCGTCCGCATGACGTCCGCGTCGGGCCGGGTGCCGAGGTACCACGCGACGCCCGAACCGAACTCGTGCCGGGTGACTGCGGGGCGACCGGAGAGCGGGCCTTCGGCGAAGGTGGCGATGACGTCCGCACCCTCGGCTTCGATCCATTCGGACCAGATCGTCGCACCCACGGAGGCGCCGTCGAGGTCGAGCTTTGTGGAGCCGCCTTCCGGAAGCGGCCAGAACTCGTCGACGCGCAGGCCGAGAATGTCGCGCAGGGGAGCGGGATAGCCACCGGTGTACACCCGGTCGTTCTCGTCGGCGATGCCGGAGAAGAACGACACCGCCAGGTGCCCGCCACTCTCCACATAGGAGCGGAGATTGGTCACGGCCGCACTGTCCATCAAGTACAGATTGGGCACGACGACGAGCCGGTATCCGGACAGATCGCGTGACGGGTGCACGACGTCGCAGGTGACGTTTGCGTCGAACAGCGGGGCGTAGTGCGCGAGGTGTGCGTCGAGCTGGCTGAGGTCGTCCGACGGATGCGAGTTCAGCTCCAGCGCCCACCAACTGTTCCAGTCGTGCAGGATCGCGACGTCGGCCTTCACCCGGCTGTCCGCCAGCTGCGGCAGCGACGCCAGCTCCTGCCCCAGGTCCCGCACCTCGCGGAACGTGCGGGTATCCGGACCGCCGTGCGGCACCATCGCGGAGTGGAATTTCTCGGCCCCGCCCGGAGTTTGCCGCCACTGGAAGAACAGCACCGCGTCCGCACCGCGGGCGACGGCCTGCCAGCTGCCGAGCCGCATCGTCCCGGGCGGCTTCGGGCTGTTGCGGGTGCGCCAGTTCACCGCGCTCGGCGCCTGCTCCAGCAGCAGCCACGGCTGACCGTCCTTGATGGACCGGACCAGGTCGTAGGCGAAGGCCGCTTCCAGGTGGCCGCGCGGGTCGTACGGGTCGGGGTAGGAGTCGAGGCTCACGATGTCCTCGTGCGGCACCCATTTGTTCCAGTCGAGCGACTTCTGCACCAGGCCGACGAAATTCGTGGTCACCGGGACGTCCGGGGTGATGCGGGCGAGCACCTCGCGTTCGTTGAGATAGCAGCCGAGCGACGCGTCGGAGGAGAACCGGTGGTAGTCCAGCTGATGCGCCGGGTTCGGGAAGGTCGGTGCGACGCGCGGCGGCTGCACCTCGGCGAAATCGGAATACCGCTGCGACCAGAAAGTGGTGCTCCAGGCTTCGTTCAGCGCCTCGACGCTGCCGTAGCGTTCAGTGAGCCAGCATTGGAAGTCCACCGCGGATGCCTCGCAATAGCACGCCCTGATGTGGCAGCCGAATTCGTTGCCGATGTGCCACATTTCCAGCGCCGGATGCCCGGCGTACCGGGTGGCGACCTGCTCGACCAGCCGCGCGGCGTGCTCGCGGAACACCGGGCTGGACGGGCAGAACTGCTGCCGCGCACCGGCGGACAGCCGCGTGCCGTCCGCGCGCACCGGCAGGATTTCCGGATAGCGGTGAGACAGCCACGGCGGCGGCGAGGCGGTCATGGTGGCGAGGCAGGCCCGCACCCCGCCGGAAGCGAGATTGTCCATCACTGTGTCGAACCAGCCGAAATCGAACTCACCGGGCCGAGGTTCGACCTGGGCCCAGGAGAAAATCCCGACGGTCACCATCGAAACCGAAGCCTCGGCCATCAGTTTCAGGTCTTCCGCCCACACGTCGGGCGACCAGTGCTCGGGGTTGTAATCCCCGCCGTAGTAGAGGCGATCCATCAGAGGAGACCCGCTTCCGCCAGCTTTCCCTTGATCTGAAGCAGTTCGTCGTCGTTGAGGGGGAGTTGCGGCGGAGCCATCACCGCGTTGTCGATGAATCCGCGCATCTTCATCGACGCCTTGAACGCGCCGAGCGCGGCCGAACCCCGGCCCATCCGGCTCGGCGGCGCGACGTCGGTGATGCTGAACAGCGTCAGCAGCCGTTCCTGTTCGCGCCGCGCGGCCTGCGGGTTGCCACCGCGGAAGTGGTCGTAGATCAGCACATAGCCGACCGGGTCGACGTTCCCGAGCCCCGGCACCGCGCCGTCCGCACCCTGCGCGAGCGCGGCGTCCACGAGCAGTTCGGAGCCGGTGAACACGGCGAACTGCTCCAGCCCGCGCTCGCGCCGCTGCTGCAGCACCAGCCGGAATCCGGCTTCGTCGCCGCTGGAGTCCTTCAGCCCGGCCAAAACGCCTTCCTCGGCCAGGTTCAGCACCATGTCGCGGTCGAGCTTGGTGTGCACGGCCATCGGGATGTCGTAAGCGAAAATCGGCAGCGACGTCCGCTCGTGCAGCAGCCGGAAATGCCGGTCGATTTCCGCGACGTGCGTGCGGGTGTAGTACGGCGCGGTCACCACGATGGCGTCCGCTCCGGCCGCTTCGGCGGTCTTCACGTGCTCCGCGACGCGCAGGGTCGTCATGTCGATGCAGCCGGCGAGCACCGGCACCCGCCCGGCGACCTGGTCGACCGCGGTTTCGACGGTGATCCGCCGCTGGTCGTCGGGCAGGAAGGCGACCTCGCTGGACGAACCGAGCACGAAGATCCCGTGCACGCCCGCGTCGAGCTGGAATTCGATGTGCCGCCGCAGCGACGCGGTGTCCACCGTGAAATCGTCGTGGAAGGGCGTGCACAGCGGCGGGATGATGCCGGCGAACTTGGGCGCAGTCATGAGGCGGTCACTCCGGTCGTGATCTCGGGATGGATGCAGCGGTAGGTGTGCTCGTCCGGCCCGGACTGCGGTGGCAAGGCCAGGGAGCACTCGTCGGTGGCTTTCGGGCAGCGCGTGTGGAACGGGCAGCCGGGCGGCGGCGCGGTCGCCGACGGCACCGGTCCGCTGAGGACGATCGGTTCCACCGGGTGCAGCAGGCTCGGCGTCGCCGAGAACAGCGCCCGGGTGTACGGATGGTGCGCGTGGTGCGGCAGTTCGGCGGCCGGGGCCTGTTCGACGATCCGGCCGAGGTACATCGTCACGATGCGATCGCTCATCCGGCGCACGGTCTGGATGTCGTGCGACACGAACACCATCGCGAGTTCGAGCTGTTCGCGCAGTTCCAGCAACAGGTTCAGGATCTGCGCGCGCACCGAAACGTCCAAAGCGGACGTCGGCTCGTCGGCCACCAGCAACGCCGGCCGCAGCGCGAGCGCGCGGGCGATCGCCACGCGCTGCCGCTGTCCGCCGGACAGTTGCGACGGCAGCGCGTCGGCCACGCTGGACGGCAGCCCGACGAGTCCCATCAGCTCCCGGACCCGTTCGGCGCGTTCCCCGGCGGTGCCGATCTGGTGCACGTCGAGCGGGTCGCGGAGGATCTTCGAGACGGGCAGCCGCCGGTTCAGCGCGGTCGACGGATCCTGGAAGATCATGCCGACTGTGCGGCCCAGTTCGGCGGGGCGCAGTGCGGACAGCGGCTGGCCCGCGTACCGCACGGTGCCGGAAGTGGGTTTCTGCAATCCGACCAGCACTTTGGCCAAAGTGGACTTTCCGCAGCCGGATTCTCCGACCACACCGACGGTTTCACCCTTCGCGATGGTCAGGGTTGCGTCGGTGAGCGCGTAGACCCGGTCGTGTCCGAAGAGACTTGATCCGCGGATCTTGTGCACCACGTGCACGCCGTCGACTTCGACGAGGTTCATGCCTGCGCTCCTTCCGCCATAGCCGCGACCGGGTTCTCCACGGGGTAGTGGCAAGCGACAAGATGCTCTTCGCCCGCCGGTTCAGGCGCGACCTCGAAGCAGCGCCCGCGAGCGGCGGGACACCGGCTCGCGAACCGGCAGCCGGGCGGGAAATCGGCCGGTGCGGGCACGACGCCCTTGATCTGGGTGAGCGTCGCTTCGTTCTCCTCCAGCGACAGCACCGCGCTGAGCAAGCCGCGGGTGTAGTGGTGCTGCGGCGCGCCGACGACAGCCGCGGTCGCGCCGGTCTCGGCGACCTGTCCGCCGTACATCACCACAACACGGTCGGCGATGTCGGATACCAGCGCGAGGTCGTGAGATACCAGCACCAGTGCGAAACCCAGCTCTTCCTGCAGCCGCAGCAGCAACGCCATGATCTGTGCCTGCACGGTCACGTCGAGTGCCGTCGTCGGCTCGTCGGCGACGATCAGCTTCGGGCTGCGGGACAGCGCCATCGCGATCAGCACGCGCTGCCGTTGTCCGCCGGACAGTTCGTGCGGGTACGCGCGCAGCGTCCGGCCGGGATCGAGGTTGACCAGTTCCAGCAGCTCTTCCGGCGTGCGGGTGCCGCCGCGCCGGGTGAACTGCTTGAGCTGCGCGCGGATCGTCATCGCCGGGTTCAGCGAGCTGAGCGCGTCCTGGTACACCATCGCCAGGTCGTGCCCGAGATGCCGGCGGCGGGCGCTCGGCTTCATGGCGAGCAGGTCGTTGCCCGCGAACCGGATTTCGCCGCTGAGCCGCGCGGCGTCCGGCTGCAGGCCCATGATCGACAGCGCGGTCAGCGACTTCCCGCAACCCGATTCGCCGATCAGCCCCAGCACCTCGCCGGAACGGACCGAAAAGGACACTCCATCGACCACGTTGACGCCGTTGTGCCGGTCCGGGAACGAGATCGCGAGATCCTTCACCGCCAGCACGGTGTCCCGATTGGACAGATCTCTCGCTTTGGCAGCCAGCCGTTGCCCGGCTTCGCGCAGACCGCGCAGCGGCAGCACCGCCGTGGTGGGCTCTGGGGCCAGCTCGATCCGCTGTGCCGCCTCGGCCGCCTTGGCGGTGCGAGCCGACGGCGCGGCCCAGGCGTCGGAGATTCCCTCGGAGAGAATGTTCAGCGCCAGCACGGTGATCAGGATCAGCAGGCCGGGGAACAGCGTCGCCCACCAGCCGCCGGTCAGCACCAGGTCCTTGCCGTCGGCCAGCACCGAACCCCACGACGGATCGGGCGGCTGGATCCCCGCGCCGATGAACGACAGCGACGCCTCGAACACGATCGCGTCGGCGACGGTCACCGTGCAGTACACCAGGATCGGCGCGGCGCAGTTGACCGCGACGTGCCGGGCGAGGATGAACAGCCGTTTCGCGCCGATCACCCGCTCGGCCGCGACGTAGTCCTCGCCGTACTGCGCGAGCACGTTCGCCCGCACCACCCGCGCCACCGGAGCCATGTTGAGGAAGCCGATGGCGAGGACCAGCACCAGGATGCCGCGCCCGAACACCGCCACCAGCACCGCGGCCAGCGCGATGCCGGGGAAGGCCATCAGGACGTCGAGGACCCGCATCACCAGGCCGTCGACCCGGCGGCCGGACGTCGCCGCGAACGAGCCGACGACGATCCCCGCGATCAGCGCGAGCAGCGTCGCGCCCAGTCCGATCGCGAGCGACCAGCGGGTGCCCGCGACCAGCCGGGAGAAGATGTCGCGGCCGGACTGGTCGGTGCCGAACCAGTGCGCCGCGCTCGGCCCGCCGGTGTCGGTGCTGAGCAGGTCCGGGTTGTGCGTGGCCACGACGGTTCCAAGGACCGCGACGAGCCCGAGCACGACGAGCACGGCCAGCGCGATCCACGAGGACAGGGGAAGCCGCCGGAACCGGATGCCGGGCCGCGAGAGCCGGGCAGCGAGATTCGGCCGGAGCAGTGGGCGCATCACGATCGGCTCCGCAGACGGGGGTTGGCGACGAGGTAGAGCACGTCGACGATCAGGTTCACGAGCACGAACCCGGCCGCGATGGTGATGACGAAGCCCTGCACCTTGGCGGTGTCGCCGTCCTGCACGGCCTGGATCATGTTCTGGCCCATGCCGGGCAGCGCGAACATCGTCTCGATCACCACCGCGCCGCCGAGCAGGTAGCCGACCCGCAGCCCGAGCACGGTGAGCGGGTTGACCAGCGCGTTGCGCAGCACGTTCCGCCCGACCACCACGACCGGCGGCAGCCCGCCGCCGCGCGCGGTGCGCACGTAGTCCTTGTCGAGTTCCTCGACCATCGACGTGCGGATCACCCGGGTCAGCTGCGCCGCGACCGGGGCGGACAGCGCGATCGCGGGCAGTGTCAGCGAGTTCAGCCAGCCGGAGAACGAATCCGCCGGGCTGACGTACCCGCTGGTGGGGAACAGGCCCTTGCCCACGGCCAGCCATTGCACCAGCAGCAGCGCGATCCAGAACGCGGGCGCGGCGACGCCGGCGAGCGTCACGAACCGGATCAGGTGGTCCGGCCAGCGGCCGCGGAACAGCGCCGAGGTCACGCCGAGCACGACCGAGACGACGAGAGCCAGCGCCAGGCCGAGCAGGGTCAGCTGCAGGGTGAGCGGGAGCGCGGTGGCGATGGTCTGCCCCACCGGCTCCTTGGTGATCACGCTCGTGCCGAAGTCGCCTTGCAGCAGATGCCACACGAAGTGCACGTACTGCAGCGGCAACGGGTCGAGCAGGCCGTTCTGCTCACGGAACTGCTGGAGCTGGCCGGCGGTGGCGTTGGCGCCGTTGAACGCGGCCATCGCCGGGTCGACCGGCGAGAACCGCATCACGATGAACACGAACAGGATCACGCCGAGCAGCAGCGGGATCAGGGCGAGGATGCGGCCGGCCAGCATCCGCACGACGACTGTCACTTCGCGGACCTCCTTCTCAGACCGGTTTGGCCTGGTTGAGGTAGATGCCCGGGTAGCCCTGGGCACGCACGCCGCTGATCGCCTTCGGGTCCCACGCGGTGCCTGTCTGAGTGAAGACGATCGGGTAGATCACCGCCTGTTCGGAAATCTGGTCGAGCAACTGCTTGTACAGCCCGTTCCGCTTGGTCTCGTCGGTTTCCGCCGCTGCCTTGTCCTGCAACGCCAGCAACGCGTTGGTGTCGTCGCCGCTCCAGCGCGCGTACCGCGTCATGAGCACCGACTGTGCGTCGTAGTAGTAGCGGATGAGCAGATCCGGGTCGTTGCCGAACTGGAGCGGGTTGTTCGTGGTGGCCACGGCCTGGAAGTCGTCGCCGTTGTCCAGTTTGGAGAACAGCGCTTTGGTGTCCTGGGAGTCCAAAGTGGTCTGCACGCCGATCGCGTCCCAGCCCTCCTTGATCACCTTGACGCAGTCGAGCACCAGCGAAGTGTTCGTGGTGGACAGTGAGATCTTCAACCCGCTGACCCCGGCTTCGGCGAGCAGTTGCTTCGCCTTTTCCGGGTTGTGCTCGAAACTCTGCGACGCGGGCTGCGAACCGGGCAGCTTCGGGTTGATGAACGAGGTTCCCGCGGTGCCGGTGCCGCGCAGGCCGATTTCGATCATCTTCTTCTTGTCGATCGCGTAATGCAGGGCTTGGCGGACTCGCTTGTCGGCGAACGGCGAGTGCTTGGTGTTGAAGAGGAGGAACAAGTTGTTGCCGCCGTCGGCGAATTCGACCGTACGGCCCGCCTTGCGCAGCTGCTCGGCGTTGGCGGGCGGGATGTTCTCCGCGATCTGCGCGTCCGGCTTGGCCCCGGAGATCGCCGCCACCCGCGGCGCGGAATCCACAATGGACTTCCAGAGCATCTTGTCGTAAGCGGCCGGGCGAGGGCCGTTGTAGTCGGCGAACTTCTCGAACGAGGTGTGCGACAGCGGGGCCTGTTCGGTGATCTTGTACGGCCCGGAGCCGACGACCTTGCCCGCCGCGGCGGCCTTCCAGTTGTTCTCGAACACGTGCTTGGGCACGATCTTGCAGATCTGGATCCGCTGCAGCGCGTAGGGGAACGCGAACTTCAGGCTGAACTCCACGGTCTTGGCGTCGACCTTGGCGACCGACTCCAGCCACTGCGAGAAGAAGCTGTGGATGAGAACGTTTTCTTTCGGGTCGAGCACTCGGGCGTAGGTGAACACCACGTCGTCGGCGGTCACTGGCTGTCCGTCGTGCCACTTCGCGCCGTCGCGCAGTTCGAAGCGCAGTTTGGTGCTCTTGAGATCGGCCGGCAGCGCCTTGGCCAGGCCGGGGAACGGTTCCCGGGTGACCGGATCGCCCTCGACGAGCGATTCGTAGCTGTGCAGGATGGCCGCCATCGCGAACGCCGACGCGGTCTGCAGCGGGTCCCAGGTCTGGTTGTTGCCGTACCCGAGCACCGCGGTGACGGAACCGGACGAGCTGCCGGTCTTGTTGGTCGACGCGGGACCGCCGCACGCGGCGAGCGTCGACGAAACCGCTGCGGCAGCCCCGGCGAGGCCGGCGTAGCGCAGCAATGCGCGCCGGTTGAACGAAGTCCCCATGGCGGTTCGGGACATGGCGTCTCCTGACTTGATGCGGTGTTCCACCCAGAAAGCATCGAGAAGTAGGACGTGGGACGTCCTATGACTTGCCGGAACCCTAAGTCCCGTTCCGCGCCCGGTCAAGAGGCGGGTTCCCACCCGCGCGGGGGCAGCCGCGGCAGCCGATCATGACGTAGGATGTCCTCCGATGGCGACGTGCCAGTGCAAGAAAGACATCCGGGAGACACGTGTGGCGCGCCCGCAACGCAGTGAAGAGATCACCAAGCAGATCATCGACTTGATCGTCGACCGGCAGCTGCCGACCGGCGCGCCGATGCCGACCGAGCTGAGCCTCGCCGAGGACCTCGGGGTCAGCCGGAATTCGATCCGGGAAGCGGTCAAGGCGCTGCAGGCGCTCGGCATCGTCGAGGTCCGGCACGGCTACGGCACGTTCGTCGGCTCGGCGGGCTCGGAGGCGCTGCAGACCTGGCTGCTCTTCCGCACGCGCAGCCGCGGCAGCACCGACGCCGGGCGGCTGCGCGACCTGCTCGAGGTCCGCGAGATGATCGAAACGGAGCTGACCAGCCGGGTCGCCCGCGACCACCGGCCGGAGCTGATCGGGCAGCTGCAGGCGTGCGTGGCGCGGATGCGCCGCAAGGGACCGGACGCGGCGGTGGCCGACCGCGAGTTCCACGACCTCATCTGCGCCGAGGCCGGTTTCGACCTGGCGCGCGAGCTGACCGGGCTGTTCTGGGACGTTTACCGGGCCGCGGAAGGCGAGATGGGCGGTCCGGTCTCGTCGGCGACGGCTACCGCGAAACGGCATCAGGCGATTGTGGACGCGCTCGTGAGCGGAGACGCGGAAGCGGCCGCGCACGCGGTGCACCGGCATTTCGACGAGGTGCGCAAGCGCGCGAAAGCGGGGCGCTACGGCGGCTTCGGCGAGGCACGGCCCGCAGTATCCGGTTCGGCCGCTAGCTGATTGTGGTTACCTGGAGAAGTGACGACTCCGGAGATCGCTTTTCTGCCGCCGTCCGCTGCCGAGGACGCTGCGCTGGTGGCTCTGCTGACCGAGCTGGTGAACACCGTCTACGCGAAGGCTGAGGCCGGGCTGTGGGCCGGTTCGGCCGATCGGACCAATGCGCCGGAAATGGCCGGGCTGGTCCGCGCGGGCGAGATCGCGGTCGCCCGGCTTGCCGGGGACGTGGTGGGTTCGGTCCGGATCCAGCGGCTCGCCGAGGATCTGGGGGAGTTCGGCCAGCTCGCCGCGTCGCCGGAGGTGCGCGGGGCGGGGATCGGTCGCGAGCTGGTGCGGTTCGCGGAGGAGCACTGCCGGGCTGCCGGGTGTACGCGGATGCAGCTTGAGCTGCTGGTGCCGCGGGAGTGGACGCATCCGTCGAAGGAATTCCTCGCGCAGTGGTACACCCGGCTCGGGTACCGGGTCGTGGAGACCTCGACGATCGACGGGCCGCATCCGGAACTGGCCCCGCTGCTGGCCGTTCCGTGCGATTTCCTTGTCTGGCACAAGGATCTCGGCTGACTCTCTCTGGACGGGACTCCGTCCGGTTTTGTCCTGGTGTCAATTCTGACCGGGTGGTAGGAATTGGGCGAAAGCCCTCTACCCCTTGAGGAGTTGGCATGAGTGGCCCGTCGGTGCAGTTGTACTCGGTGCGCGAGGCGTTCGCGGCTGATCCGGACGAGACGTTGCGGCGGGTGGCTGCCATCGGGTTCGAGCGGGTGGAGCCGTACGGCGTCGTCGAGAATGTCGAGGCGCTCGGTGCCGGGTTGGCGGCGCACGGGTTGAGCGCGCCTACCGCGCATGCCGCGCTGGTCGGAAAGGACCAGGAGGCGGTGTTCGCCGCGGCTCGCGAGTTGGGGATCGGGGTGGCCATCGAGCCGTTGGTTCCGGCTTCGCGGTGGCAGAGTCCGGCGGATATCGCTGAGACCGCGTCGGCGCTTAATGCCGCGGCGGAGATTGCGGCGCGGTATGGAGTCCGGGTGGGGTACCACAATCATTGGTGGGAGCTGGAATCGCGGATTTCCGGGCGCAGTGCGCTGGAGGTTTTCGCGGAGCGGCTCGATTCTGGGGTGGTTCTGGAGGTCGATGTCTACTGGGCTGCTGCGGGTGGTGAGGACGCGCCTGCGTTGCTGCGGCGGTTGGGGGAGCGGGTGTGCGCGATCCATGTGAAGGACGGGTCGTTGGCTGTCGACGCTTCCGGGCAGGTGCCCGCGGGACGGGGGCGCGTGCCGATGGGGGAAGCGCTCGCGGCGGCTCCGGAGGCGTTGCGGGTGGTCGAGTTCGATCAGCATGAGGATGTTTTCGGGGGGATTGCGGAGAGTTTCGCGTATCTCGCTGGGGTGGAGAAGTGACGGTCGGCGTCGGGGTCGTGGGGGCCGGGTTTATCAGCGATACCTATTTGGAGAATTTGACGGCGTTTCCGGATGTGCGGGTGGTGGCGGTCGCTGATCTCGATGTCGATCGGGCTCGGGGGCAGGCGGCTAAATACGGGGTGCCTCATGGTGCGGCGGTGGGGGAGCTGCTCGCGTTGCCGGAGGTGGAGATCGTCGTGAATTTGACGGTGCCTGCGGCGCATGTCGAGGTCAGCCTCGCGGCGGTGGAGGCGGGGAAGCACGTTTGGACGGAGAAGCCGATCGGGCTGGAGCGGCGGGCGGTGCGGAGGCTTCTCGACCGGGCGCGGGAGAAGGGGGTTCGGGTGGCGAGTGCGCCGGACACTCTGCTCGGGGCTGGGCAGCAGACTGCGCGGCGGGTGCTTGAAGCTGGGCGGATTGGGGTTCCGGTTACGGCGTTGGCGTTGTTTCAGACGCCGGGGCCGGAGAGTTGGCATCCTGCGCCGGAGTTTTTGTTTCAGGCCGGGGGCGGGCCGTTGCTGGATATCGGGCCTTATTACTTGACGCAGTTGGTGCAGGTTTTCGGTTCTGTTCGGAGGGTTGCTGCGGTGGGTGGGCGGGGGCGGGAGAGGCGGGTGATTGGGGCTGGGCCGCGGGCTGGGGTGGAGTTTCCGGTGACTGTGCCTACTACGGTGAGTGCGTTGGTGGAGTTTGTGCGCGGGGGTAGTGCGCAGGTATTGCTGACGTTTGATTCTGTGTTGCGGCGTACGGGGTTTGTTGAGGTGGCTGGGGAGTTGGGGACGGCGGTGTTGCCGGATCCGAATCGGTTCGACGGGGGGACGGTTTTGCATTTGGCTGGGAGGGAGGAGGCGGAGGAGCTGGGGGCGGTGGGGCATTCGGCTTCTCGGGGGGTGGGGGTGCTGGAGTTGGCTCGGGCGGTTCGGGCGGGCGTGCCGGAGAGGGCTTCGGGGGAGTTGGCGTATCACGTGCTGGACGTGATGGTGTCGGTGGAGGAGTCGATGGCTGGCGGGGCTGGGGTGGAGGTGGGGAGCCGGGTGGCGGTGGCGGAGGCGTTGCCGGAGGGGTGGGATCCGTATGTGCGGACGTTGTGAGGAGGGGGCGGCGGCTCGTCGCCTGGGGGCGACATTGCGCCTCGTTGGTGAGGGGGCACCCCGAAGCTGATTGTGCTGACGGTTCGGGGGTGCTTGTCAAGGCGGGAAAGATGCC
>NZ_JBSHAM010000127.1:0-18952 GCF_053611505.1 Amycolatopsis sp. NPDC054798
GGGGTTTTATAACCGCAATCCTCCCCCCATACACAACCACCCCCGAACCGTCAGCACACTTAGCTTCGGGGTGCCCCCACGCCCCCGGCGCGCAATGTCGCCGCCAGGCGACGAGCCGCCCCACCGCCGAGAATCACCGCACCCTCAAGCAAACCGCCCCGACGCACACCCAGCCAGCAACTCCCCCGGCACATCCGCCCCCAACACCAACTCCGCCACCAACCTCCCCGCATACGGCCCCAACGTCAGCCCAGCAGGCCCGAACCCCGTAGCCAAATACAACCCGGCCGCCACCTGCCCCAGCAACGGCAACGAATCCGGCGTAGCAGGCCGAAACCCCACCCGAGTCTCCGCCAACCCCGCATCCGCGAGCCCAGGCGCGACCGTCAACGCATGCTCCAGCACTTCCCGCTGCCCAGCCGCCGTAACCCGATGGTCAAACCCGGCCCCAGTCTCCCGAGTAGCCCCAGCCACCACCCGCCCACCGGGAAACGACAACAGATAATGGCTGGTCCGAGGCAACACCACCGGCCAGCCAGCCGTATCCGCCCCGGGCACGTCGAAATGACTGATCTGCCCCCGCTGCGGCGCCACCGGCACCGGCACCCCCAGCGCCTCCGCCACCTGCCCCGACCAAGCCCCGGCAGCGAGCACCACCGCGTCCCCGGCCAGCTCGTCCGCCCCAGCCCGCACCCGCAGCCCCGGCTCCAACGAAGCCTCCGCGGTCACGAACTCAACCCCCCGGTCGATCGCCGCCGAGATCAACGCCCGCCGCAAGACCTGCCCGTCAACCCGCCCGGCCCCCGGCAGATGCACCGCCGCCAACTCCGGAGCCAGCAGCGGAAAAAGCTCCCGAGCCTGCCCAGCGTCCAGCCGCTCCGCCACCCCGGCCTCCGGCGCATCCGCGACCCGCGCGACAAGCCGGTCATAAGCCGCGGTCAACTCCTCCTCAAGAGCCGACACCACGATCCCGCCGACAACCTCATACGAAGATTCATAACCCGCCTCGCTCAGCTCAGCCGCCAAAGCCGGGTAATACCGGCCAGCAGCCGCCGCGAGCGGATAAACAGCCTCGTCCCAATTGGACGTCCAGGGACTGACGATCCCGGCACCGGCATCGGTCGCCACCCCGGCCCGGTCCGCGTCCACCACAACGACTTCCGCTCCGTGCAGCGCCAGATGGTAAGCCGTGGAAGCCCCGCCGATCCCGCTGCCGATCACGATCACGCGCATGTTTTCACCTTGCCTGTCCGCCGCCGAAACGTCGACCGAGCACCGCCATCGCCGCGTTGTGCCCGGGGATCCCGCTCACCCCGCCGCCGCAGACCGCCCCGGCCCCGCACAGCAACACTCGCTCGTGCCCGGTCTCGACGCCCCAGTTGCCCGCGGTCTCGTCATCGCCGTAGGGCCATGACAGGTCGCGGTGGAAGATGTGCCCGCGCGGCAACCCCAGCTCCGCCTCCAAGTCCAGCGGCGTTTTGGCTTCAATGCACGGTTTTCCGTCGGCATCCAGCAGCAGACAGTCCTCGATCGGCTCCGCGAGCACGCTGTCCAGCGACGCCACAGTGGCCCGCAACGCCTCCGCCCGCGCCCCGTCGTTGTCCGCTTCGAACAACCGGGCTGGCATGTGCAGGCCGAACAACGTCAGCGTCTGCACGCCCGCCGCCCGCTCGGCCGGACCGAGAATCGACGGATCAGTCAGCGAATGGCAGTAGATCTCGCACGGCGGCACCGTCGGGATCTGGCCCGCCGCAGCCTCCTGGTAGGCGGTTTCGAGCTGGGCAAACGATTCGTTGACATGGAAAGTCCCGCCGAACGCGTCGCCAGGATCGACCGCCCCGTCACGCAACCGGGGCAGCCGCCGCAGCACCATGTTCACCTTCAGCTGCGCACCCTCCGGCGACTCCGCAGGTTCCTCGCCAAGCAACCGGGCGAGCGTGCGCGGCGCGACATTAGCCAGGACATGCCCACCGACCGCCAAGCGTTCCGTCTCGCCTTCGCGGTAACGGACTTCGCCATCCGGCGTCACCGACAGCACCTCCGCGCCGGTGACCAGCGTCGCGCCCGCATGACGGGCAACCTCCGCGAGCGCATCGGTGACCGCGCCCATTCCGCCGACCGGGACGTCCCAGTCGCCGGTGCCGTTGCCGATGAGGTGGTAGAGCAGGCAACGGTTCTGCCGCAGCTCCTCGTCGTCCGCGGAGGCGAAAGTGCCGATCAACGCATCGGTCAGCACGACCCCGCGCACGACGTCGTCCTCGAACAGCTCCCGCAGCGTTTCTCCCGCCGGGCGCTCGAAAAAGGTCGACCACGCCTCGTCGTCGCCGACCCGTCGGCGCAGCTCGGCGCGCGTCGGCAACGGTTCGGTCAGCGAATCGAACGTCGCTTCCGCCACCCGCGCCGCCGCCGCGTAAAACCGTTGCCAGGCCGCATAGTCCTTTGTGGACCCAGTGACCGCGCGGAACGACGCGCCGGTCCGCGCGTCGTCGCCCGTGTCGACAAGGAGACCTGTCTCCCCGGCCGGGGTGTAGGACGACATCCGGCGTCTCCGCAACTGGATGCCCAGCCCCAGCTCGGCCGCGATCCGCTTCGGCAGCAGGCTGACCAGGTACGAGTAGCGCGAGAGCCGGACGTCCACCCCGGGGAAAGCGCGGAACGACACCGCCGCCCCGCCGATCTCCGCGCGCCGCTCCAGTACCAGCACCGACCGTCCGGCCTTGGCGAGATAAGCAGCGGCGACGAGCCCGTTGTGCCCGCCGCCCACGATCACCGCGTCGTAGTCCACCGCCGCGAGCCTAATGCTTGACTTGGAGCGCGCTCTAGCTCTTAGCGTCGCCACGGACAAGATCCACGACGCAGAAGGAGCACCCCATGACCGACGTCCCGACCCGGAACCTCGGCGGACTGACGGTTTCCGCGCAGGGCTTGGGCTGCATGGGAATGAGCCACGGCTACGGCGACACCGACGACGCGCAGTCGATCGAGACGCTGCGCCACGCCCTCGACCTCGGGATCAATTTCCTGGACACTTCCGACTTTTACGGCTCCGGCCACAACGAGGAGCTGATCGGCCGCGCGATCGCCGGCCGTCGCGACGAGGTAGTGCTGGCAACGAAATTCGGCATCGCGAACCGTCTCGGCGAACCGACCGAAGTCCGCGGCGACGCCGCCTACGTGCGGCAGGCCTGCGACGCCTCGCTGCGGCGGCTCGGCCTCGACCACATCGACCTGTACTACCTCCACCGGGTCGATCCGGACGTGCCGATCGAGGAAACCGTCGGCGCGATGGCGGAACTGGTCGAGGCTGGCAAAGTCCGTCACCTCGGGCTTTCCGAGGCGAGCGCGCAGACCGTCCGGCGCGCGCACGCGGTGCACCCGATCGCCGCGCTGGAAAGCGAATGGTCGCTGTGGACCCGCGACCTGGAGGCCGAAATCGCGCCGGTCTGCCGCGAACTCGGCATCGGCATCGTCCCGT
Source organism: Amycolatopsis sp. NPDC054798 (assembly GCF_053611505.1). Lineage (NCBI taxonomy): Bacteria > Bacillati > Actinomycetota > Actinomycetes > Pseudonocardiales > Pseudonocardiaceae > Amycolatopsis > Amycolatopsis sp. NPDC054798. The sequence continues at coordinate 3,476 of NZ_JBSHAM010000127.1, forward strand.
TCTCGCCGCTCGGCCGCGGCTTCCTGACCGGCCGCTACCGCTCGACCGAAACGATGGCGGACAACGACGTGCGGCGTTACCAGCCCCGTTTCGCCGACGGCAACCTCGACCGGAACCTCGCCATCGTGGCGAAACTGGAGGAGCTGGCCGCCGCGAAAGAGGTCACGACCGGACAGCTGGCGCTGGCCTGGGTGCAGGCGCGCGGTGAGGACGTGGTGCCGATCCCGGGCACCCGGCGCAAGCAGTACCTGGAGGAAAACGTCGCCGCCCTGTCCGTGGTCCTGACCGGCGACGACCTCGCCGCGATCGAAGCCGTCGCCGCGCCGGAGAACTTCGCGGGCGAGCGTTACGACGCGGCACACCTCGCGTTCGTCAACCGCTGACCCGCCCGAGGCGGCGCTGGACACCGGAGAGCCGGCGCCGTCTCACTCGCCGACCCCGCGCTCCACCGCGTCGAACGCCCGCGCCAGCCGCTCCCGGTGCGACACCGCCAGCTCAGCCAGGTCCTCCCCGGCCAGCCGGCGCCGGATCGTCTCCACCGCCACGGTCCGGTAAGCCGCCACCGCCAACGCCGCGACCAGCGCCGCGTCCCCGGAAAACCGCGCGTCCCCGGCGAGTTCTTCAGCCAGCTCGGCCTCCATCTCGTAGCCGAACGCCCGCAGCCGCGCGATCAGCGCGGGCGAGTCCGCGACCGTCCGCATCAGCGGCCCGATGTCGCCGCCGACGCCGGACAGCACGTGCGCCTCTTCCAGCAGTGTCAGCGCGAGCCGCCGGAGCGCGTCGACCGCGCCGCCGGTCCGTTCGCGGACCGCGGACCGCACCAGTTCGATCGCCTCCGGCAGGCGGTCCAGCAGCAGGTCCTCCTTGCGCTCGAAGTGCGAGAACACCGTCACCTTGGACACCCCGGCCGCGGCCGCGACCTCGGCGATCGTGACCGCGTCGAATCCGCGTTCCAGGAACAGCCCGGTCGCCACCTCGGCGATCCGCGCTCGCGTCCTGGCCCCGCCTCGATCGCCTCGATTGGGCATGGGTCTCCCCTTCCGTGCTACCTTTACTCAGTAAGCTTACTCAGTAAGCACACTTGGTTAAGCCATCGAGCAAGGGTAAAGGGGAACGCGTCATGGAGCGGACTGAGGTGATCGTCGCCGGGGCCGGGCCCACCGGGCTGTTCGTCGCCGGGGAACTCGCGCTGCGAGGAGTGCCGGTGACGGTGCTGGACCGGCTGCCGGAGCCGGATCCGACCATCAAGGCCGGATCGGTCAACGTCGCCAGCGCCGAACTGCTCGACCGGCGCGGCCTGCTGCCCGCGGCGGAGGCGGCGCAGCGGCGGTTTCTCGAATCGGTCGGCAAATTCGGCCCGGCCGTCGAGGCCGCCAAGCGGGGCGGCCGCCGGTTCCTGGCCGCCGGGCACTTCGCCGGTTTCCTGTTCGACAACGGCCTGATCGACCAGAGCGACCCGGTCCTCGCCGCGCACCGGGCGGTGTCGAACGGGCTCGGCGTGCCGCAGCAGGAAGTCGAGCTGATGCTCGGCGACCACTGCGCCAAGCTCGGCGTCGACATCCGGCGGGGCGTCGAGGTGCGCGGCGTGCGGGACACCGGCGAATCCGTGACCGTCGAGACGAGCGCGGGCGAGTTCACCGCGAACTGGCTCGTCGCGGCCGACGGCGGGCGGAGCGTCATCCGGAAGCAGCTCGGCTTCGAGTTCGTCGGCACGGACCCGGAAATGACCGGTTACCAGGCGATCACCGACTTCGAGGACGCGAGCGGCCTGCGGCCCGGCTGGACCTGGACGCCGCGCGGCGTCTACGCGTACGGCCCGGTCCCCGGCCGCATCTTCCTCAGCCGGTTCCGGAAACCGCCGCAGGATCGCGACGCCCCGGTGTCGGTCGAGGAACTGCAGGAAGCCGTCCGCGACGTCACCGGCGTCCCGGTCGTCATCTCCGGAATCCGCGGCCGGGCGACGCGGTTCACCGACAACACCCGCCAGGCCCGGCACTACCGGCACGGCCGCGTGTTCCTGGCCGGGGACGCGGCGCACGTCCACTCCCCGCTCGGCGGACAGGGACTGAACCTCGGCCTCGGCGACGCGGCGAACCTCGGCTGGAAACTGGCCGCGACCGTCCAGGGCTGGGCCCCGGCCGGGCTGCTCGACACCTACGAAACCGAACGCCATCCGGTCGGCGAGTGGGTGCTCGACTGGACCCGCGCCCAGGTCGCGCTCCTGCGCGGCGACGAACGCACCGCACAGCTGCGCAAGATCGTCGGCGGCGAACTGCTCCGGGTTCCCGCCGCGATGAACCGCATCGTCGCGCTGTCGTCCGGAATCCTGCAGCACTACGACGTCACTGACACCGATGCCGCCGACGCTCCGGTCGGGTCGATCGCCGGGGACGTCGAGCTGACGTCCGGAACCCGTCTCGCCGACCACGCGCACGACGGCCGGTTCGTGCTCGTCGACCGCTCCTCTGACGGCCGGTTCGCGGTGTCCGGGCTGGACGATCGGCTCGCGTACGTCGCCGATCCCGCCGACGAGCCGAGCCTCCTCGTCCGTCCCGACGGGGTGATCGTCTGGGCGAGTTCCGGGGACGACGACCAGAAGCTCCTCGACGCCGCGCTCTCCCGGTGGGCGGGCGCGAATTAAATCGGTTGCGCGGGTTCGAGGCGGGCGGCAAGGTGGTCGGCGACCGGCGAGGTTCCGCCGGCTGCCGGAAGAAAGGGAGGTGCGTCGTGGAGATTGTCCGGGCGCTGTCCTGCCCTCTTCCGCCCGCCCGCCTCGGCTAGAGCACGCGCTCGCCCGGTGGGCACCCTGATCTAGGAGAACCCACCAGTGCGCGAGCACGATTTCGACGAATTTTCCGACGCTTCCGACTACTCCGACCGCCGGATGCGCCGTCGCCCCCGCTACGACGACCAGCCCGCCCCCGCCCGCCGGGGACGGCTCACCGAAGCCGAACGAATCCGGCTTTCCCAGCTTCGCGAAGACGCCTACACCGAAACCGAACTGCCCGACGGCGCCGACCGGTGGAGCAACTGGGACGACGCCGACCAGGGCCCGCATCCGCGGCCGGACTGGGTGGTCACCGAACTCGCCGCGGTCGACACCGACCTCGGCGTGCTCAAGACCGGCAAGGAAGCGGACGTGCACCTGTTGCGCCGCAACCTTCCCGGCGCCGACGGCGTGCTGCTGGCGGCCAAGCGATACCGCTCAGACGAGCACAAGCTGTTCCACCGCGACGCGGGTTATCTCGAGGGCAGGCGGATGCGCCGCTCCCGCGAGATGCGGGCGATGGCCGGGCGCACCTCGTTCGGCCGCAACCTGATCGCCGAACAGTGGGCGGTGGCCGAGTTCGCCGTCCTCAGTCGCTTGTGGACGATCGGCGCTCCGGTGCCGTATCCGGTGCAGCGGCACGGCACCGAAATCCTGCTGGAGTTTCTCGGCGAACCCGACGGCACCGCCGCGCCCCGGCTGGCGCAGCTGCGGCCAGAACCGGACGAACTGGCCGACCTGTGGGAGCAGGCCGTGTCCGCGATGGAACTGCTGGCCGGGCAAGGACTCGCCCACGGCGACCTGTCCGCGTACAACCTCCTGGTGCACGAAGGTCACCTGATGGTGATCGACCTGCCGCAGGCGGTCGACGTGATCGCGAACCCGCGCGGACGGGAATTCCTCGCCCGCGACGTCGCGAACCTCGCCGGCTGGTTCCACAGCCGAGGACTGTCCGAACAGGTCACCGGCACCGGTGACCTGGTGCGGGAACTGGAAAACGCGGCCGGGCTCGGGTGAGCGCGCGGGCGGGGCCGCGGGCTGTGCGCCAGCCCACACCTGCGACCCCGCCCACAACCGCCCACCTGGGTGCGGGGCAACCGCGATCTCTCAGGTAGAGTGTGTCAAGACCGCAACGGCGGCGTGGATGAGTTGGTGTCCGTCGCCTCCACAGTCCGCAGAAGGACTCGCGGCCATCCGAAGCAATTTCCGTCGGTGTGCCACGCCATGGCTAGGCGCACCGGGTCCGTCCCTGTGAACGCCCATCGCCACACCATCTTGCCCTGCCTGCGCGCGGGCAGCCCGGGCCTCCCTTGCGACGTGCCACGTCCGAGAGGCATTTGTGACCATCACGTACGACTCCGGCCAGTCCGCCCGCTCCCGAGCGGGCCGCCCCGAGCGCAAGCCGCGGCACCGGCCGGCCGGTGGAGACGTTCTCCACAACGACACGGTGGAAACCCCCGCCGTGAAGACCTTCGCCCAGCTGGGCCTGCCCGAGCCGCTGCTGCGGGCGCTTTCCGAGGCGGGCATCGACTCGCCGTTCCCGATCCAGTCCGCGACCATCCCGGACGCGCTGGCCGGCCGCGACGTGCTGGGCCGCGCCCAGACCGGGTCCGGCAAGACGCTGGCCTTCGGCCTGGCCATCCTGGCCCGGCTCGACGGCGGCAAGGCCCGCCCGAAGCGCCCCCGCGCGCTCGTGCTGGTGCCGACCCGCGAACTGGCCATGCAGGTGGCCGACTCGCTGACCCCGCTCGCCAAATCGCTCGGCCTGTGGTGCCGCACCGCGGTCGGCGGCATGTCCTTCGGCCGCCAGGCGGAATCGCTCGCCCGCGGCGTCGACCTGCTGATCGCCACCCCGGGACGGCTGTCGGACCACGTCCGCCAGGGCACCGCCTCGCTCGGCGACTGCAACTTCATCGCGCTCGACGAGGCCGACCAGATGGCCGACATGGGCTTCATGCCGCAGGTCCGCGAGATCATGGACCTCACCCCGCCCGGCGGGCAGCGGCTGCTGTTCTCCGCGACGCTCGACGGCGACGTCGACAAGCTGGTCCGGCAGTACCTCGCCGACCCGGTCACGCATTCGGTCGCGCCGTCGACCGCGAGCGTCACCACGATGGACCACCACCTGTTCCAGGTGTCGCACTCGGACAAGCAGGACATCATCACCCGGATCGGCGCCCGCGAGGGCCGCACGATCATGTTCGTGCGCACCAAGCACCACGTGGACCGGCTCACCGAGCGGCTGCGCGAGAGCGGCGTGCACGCCGTCGCCCTGCACGGCGGGAAGACCCAGGGGCAGCGCAACCGCGTCCTGGCCGACTTCAAGGAAGGCCACGCGGCGGTCCTGGTGGCCACCGACGTCGCCGCGCGCGGCATCCACGTCGACAACATCTCGCTGGTGCTGCACGTGGACCCGGCCGCGGACCACAAGGACTACCTGCACCGCGCCGGCCGCACCGCCCGCGCGGGCGCGTCCGGCATCGTCGTCACCCTGGTGACGAACGACCAGCGGCGCACCGTCCGCCGGATGACCGACCGGGCCGGCGTGCGCGCCGAGACCACGATGATCCGCACCCACGACGACGAACTGTCGCGCATCACCGGCGCCCGCGAGCCGAGCGGCGAGCCGGTGGTGGAGCGTCGCCGGGAGTCCCCGCGCCGTTCCGGCGGCCGCGGCTTCGGCGGCGACCGCGGCGGCTACCGCGGCTCGCGCGACGACCGTCGCGGTGGCGGCGGTGGCGGCTATGGCTCGCGTGACGACCGCGGTTCCCGCGAAGGCGGCTACAACCGTGGCTCGTTCGAGGGTCGCGCTCCGCGCGAAGGCGGCTACGCACGCGAGGGTGGTCGCGAAGGCGGCTACTCGCGCGAAGGCGGTCGCGAGGGCGGTTACGCTTCCCGCGAGGGTGGCTACGGCTCTCGAGACAGCCGCGGTGGCGGCGGTTACAGCCGCAGCCGTCAGCAGTCGCGCTCCGGCGGCGGCTTCGGTCGCCCGCCGCGTCCGAACCGCGGTCCGCGCCGCGGACACGACGCCTGATTCCTGAGAACGGCCCCGCTCCGGCGGGGCCGTTCTTCGTTTCCGGAAAGTCTTGTACGCGGTAAAGCCGGTGGGAACCGGCACTGCCGCTCACGACCCTCCGGGCAGATTTCGGGCCCCGAAGCCGCAGCCGTTTCCGTTGCCCTGCCACGCTTCCCGCCGTTGCCGAGGCGGGGGCGGCAAACGCGTCCACCGGCCGGATGCGACACTGCCTGAGTGACTGACACTCCGCCGCTGCCGCCTGAGAACGTCTTCGACTGGCTTGAGGCCGAAGGCCAGCGGCGCGCGGAAGCCGGTCTCTCCCGGCGGATGAACCCGCGTCCCGCGCAGTACGCCGCGCTCGATCTCGCGGGCGACGACTACCTCGGCCTCGCCCGCGACAAGCGCGTCGCCGGGGCAGCCGCCGCGGCCGCGTTGCGCTGGGGTGCCGGGGCCACCGGATCGCGGCTGGTCACCGGGTCCACCGAACTCCACGCGGAACTCGAACACGAGCTGGCCCGGTTCTGCGGAGCCCAGGCGGCGCTGGTGTTCTCCTCCGGATTCACCGCCAACCTCGGCGCGGTGACGGCCCTGTCCGGGTCCGAATCGGCGATCGTCACCGACAAGTACGTCCACGCGTCGCTGGTCGAAGGCTGCCGTCTTTCCCGCGCGGACATCGCCGCCGTCGAGCACGCCACTCCGTCGGCGATCAAGCACGCACTCGCCACGCGCCGCAAACCGCGCGCGATCGTGGTCACCGACTCGGTGTTCTCCGCCGACGGCGAACTCGCCCCGCTGGGCGAACTCGCCGAAATCTGCCGTTCGCACAGCGCCGCGCTGGTCGTCAACGACGCGCACGGGTTCGGCGTCCTCGGCGAAGGCGGCCGGGGCGCGGTGCACGCCGCGGGTTTGTCGTCCGCGCCGGATGTCGTCACCACGCTGACGCTCTCCAACTCCCTCGGCGCGCAAGGCGGCGCTGTCGTCGGTCCGCGCCGGGTGATCCGGCATCTTGTCGACACCGCGCGCAGCTTCCTCTTCGACACCGCCCTCGCTCCGGCCAGCGCCGCCGCCGCGCTCACCGCGCTGCAGGTGCTGAAGTCTGAACCGGAGCTGCCGGCGAAGGTCGTCGAGAACGCCGGAAACCTGGCGATGGGACTGAAGAACGCCGGTCTGCCGGTCGATCTGCCGGAGGCCGCCGTGGTCGCCGTGCGGACGCCGTCGCCGCAAGCGGCCACCGCGTGGGCAGAAGCCTGTGCGGAGCAAGGAATTCAGGTCGGCTGCTTCCGCCCGCCTGCCGTGCCGGACGGTGTTTCCCGGCTGCGCCTCACCGCCCGCGCGGATCTGTCCGAAGCGGACGTCGAGCGCGCGGTGAAGGTGATCGCCGCGACCGCTCCCCGCGGCTAACCCTTGCGGCGCATGGTGATGTGCGGGATCCCGTCCTCAAGGTATTCCTCGCCTTCGGCGACGAACCCGAACCGGGCGTAGAGCTGCTGCGCATACGTCTGCGCGTCCAGGACGAATTCCCCGGTCGCGCCGTCCAGCGCCGCGGCCATCAGCTGTGCCGCCAAACCCTGTCCGCGCGCGGATTTCGCCGTCACCACGCGGCCGATCCGCGAGCCGCCGCCGGGTTCGGCCAGCACGCGCAGGCACGCCAGGACCTCCGTGCCGGAACTCAGCCACACGTGCTGCGTTTCCGGAAGCAGATCGCGCCCGTCGATGTCGGCGTACACGCAGTCTTGTTCCACCACGAACACGTCCGACCGCAGCCGGAGAATCTCGTACAGCTCGGCGGCGGAGAGTTCGGGCCCGGCGGCGCGGTGCAAAGTCGTCACGCCACCCTGCTTAACACAGCTCAGCCGAACAGCCGCGCCTGGGACTGCGCCGCGATGTCGTCGGAGAACTGCGAAACCCGCGTGTACACCCCGGGCTTGCCCGGTTTCCCGCATCCGTCGCCGAAGGACACGATGCCGATCAGCGTGTCGCCCTCGACGAGCGGTCCGCCGGAATCGCCCTGGCAGGCGTCCTGGCCGCCCTGCGGGTACCCGGCGCACACCATGCTCGCCGGGTCGTAGGTGTCGTAGGCCTTTTTGCACGTGGAGTCGCTGACCAGCGGCACGTCGACGCTGCGCAGCACGTCCGAGCGCTCCCCGCCTTCGGAGAGCCGTCCCCAGCCGAGCACGGTCGCCCGCGTGCCTTCCGCGTACAGGGACTGGTCGCTCTTGCCCGCGACCTTCGCCGCGCGGTAGGGCAGCTGCCCGCGGACGGTGAGGACCGCGATGTCGTCGCCCTTGGTCGGGTCGCTGTAGTCCGGGTTCACCCAGACCTTCGAAACGCCGAGTTCCACGCCGTCGCTGCCGCGCTTGTCCTGGCGGCCGGCGACCACGCGGACCGACGACTTCGGCACCGCTTTCGCGCAGTGCGCGGCGGTCGCCACCGCGGTCGGGCTCACGATCACCGCGCCGCAGAACTGCGAACCGCTCTGGTCGGTGAGGTACACCGCGTACGGATGGTCGGACAGGGAAGCTTCGCTGCCGCCGACGATGCGGGGCTGCGCGTGCGAACCCGGGCCGGCCGGAGCCGACGCCCAGGCCGAACCGACCGGGACCGCGATCGCCGCGGCGAGCAGCGACCCCGCCGCGAGCAGGACCGGACGACGGAGCTTCGCGGGCATGGGCTTTCCCTTCATCGGCACTACGACAGCACAGCCTGGACGCGCACGGGAGTCAGCCGACTCCGGCGCGTGCACACACGGCGGCGATTACCCTAATCGGAGCAAGCCCAAAACGGTGTCACTGAAACGGGTGGACTCTCTATACACCGAGCGCATTCGCTTAGCTGGAGACATGCGACGGAAAACAGCCGCGACGGCCGGCGCGCTGACGGCCTTCTTGCTGGCCGGATGTGCCCCCAGCACCCCCGCGGCTCCCCCGCCGGGCCCGTTGAGCGCCCCGTCGGCTCCGCCCAGCCCGACACTTCCGGCAACTCGGACAGCGACGAGCGCGCCCGCCGTCACCTGGCAGGTGGGTGCTCATCCGCTGCCGCTGCGCCCGGACGGCTTCGGCGAGATCCAGCCGACTCCACCCGAACTGGTGAACCGCTCGCTGCCGACCCGGGATTTCCTTCCGCCGCCGGCCAGCACCACGTACGCCGCGAAGATCGCCGACGTCCCCGACACCGTGCTCAAGCGCAGCACCTGGCAGGCCGCGTGCCCGGTGTCGTCGGCCGACCTCCGCTACGTCACGCTTTCCTTCTGGGGCTTCGACCATCGCGCGCACACCGGCGAACTGCTGGTCCGCAAGGACGCCGCTCCTGGGGTGGTCAAGGCGTTCGGCGAGCTGTACGCGCAGCAGTTCCCCATCGAGGAAATGCGCATCACCTCCCCCGCCGAACTCGACGCGCCGCCCACCGGCGACGGCAACGACACCAGCGCGTTCGTCTGCCGTCCGGCTCGCGGGCAGAAGAACTGGTCCGCGCACGCGTACGGGCTCGCGGTGGACGTCAACCCGTTCTGCAATCCCTACACCAAGGGCGATCTCGTCGTCCCCGAACTGGCGTCCGCCTACGTCGACCGCGCGAACGCGCGGCCGGGGATGGTCGCCGCCGGCGGACCCGTCGTGCGCGCGTTCGCCGGGGTGGGCTGGCAGTGGGGCGGATCGTGGACCTCGCCGGTCGACCGGATGCACTTCACAGCCAACGGCGAGTGATCCGGGAACACCCGGGCGGGGCTCCGGAGTTGACTAGTCTGGCAGCAGACCGCTTTCGGGAAGGACCGCCGTGCCGCACTACGACCTGGTGATCATCGGGACCGGATCGGGAAACTCGATCCTCGGACCGGAGTTCGCCGACCTCCGGACGGCCATCGTCGAGAAGGGCGTGTTCGGCGGGACCTGCCTGAACGTCGGCTGCATCCCGACGAAGATGTTCGTCTACGCCGCCGACGTCGCCGCGACGCCCGCGCACAGCTCGCGCTTCGGCGTGGACGAGGAGCTGACCGCGGTCCGCTGGCCGGACATCCGGGACCGGATCTTCGGCCGGATCGACCCGATCGCCGAGGGCGGCGCGGAGTACCGCGAGAACCACGAGGACAACCGCAACGTCGACGTCTACCGCGGCGAAGGCCGGTTCACCGGCATGAAGGAGCTGCGGGTCAGCTTCGCCGACAGCCGTCCGGACGAGGTCGTCACCGCTGACCGGTTCGTGCTCGCCGCGGGCGGCCGCCCGGTAGTCCCGGACGTGCCGGGACTGGCCGAAACCGGCTACTACACCTCCGACACGGTCATGCGGCTCGACACCCTGCCGAAGCGGATCGTGGTGCTCGGCGGCGGCTACATCGCGGCGGAGTTCGCGCACGTTTTCGCGTCGTTCGGCGTGGCGGTCACGCTGGTGAACCGCTCCGGCGCGCTGCTGCGGCAAGAGGACGCGGACGTCAGCGCGCGGTTCACCGAACTGGCTTCGCAGCGGTTCGACGTCCGGCTGGACCGCAAAACGGTCCGCGCTCGCCGCACGGACAACGGAGTCGCGCTGGATCTCGAAGGCCCGCAGGGCGCGGAAACCGTCGAGGCTGACCTCATTCTGGTCGCCACCGGCCGCAAGCCGAACTCGGATCTGCTCGACGTCGCCGCCACCGGCGTCGCGACCACTGAGCGCGGGCACGTCGTGGTGGACGACTACCAGCAGACGTCCGTCGAAGGCATCTACGCGCTCGGGGACATCTCGTCGCCGCTGGAGCTGAAGCACGTCGCGAACCACGAAGCCCGCGTGGTGCAACACAATCTGGCGCATCCGGACGACCGCATCAAGGCCGACCACCGGTTCGTGCCGCACGCGGTGTTCACCTCGCCGCAGGTGGCGTCGGTCGGGCTGACCGAGGCGCAGGCGACCGAACGCGGACTGTCCTTTGTGGTCTCGAAGCAGGATTACGCGGGAATCGCCTACGGCTGGGCGATGGAGGACACCACCGGTTTCGCGAAGCTGCTGGCCGACCCGGCGACCGGGCAGCTGCTGGGCGCGCACATCATCGGCCCGCAGGCGTCGACGGTGATCCAGCCGCTGATCCAGGCGATGAGCTTCGGCCTCGACGCGCGGTCGATGGCGCGCGGGCAGTACTGGATCCACCCGGCGATGCCGGAACTGGTGGAGAACGCGCTGCTGAATCTTCCGCTGGACTGACCCGGGGAACACCCAGAGTGGCCCGATTCCCGGATCGGGTCACGGGGAGGTCGCGTTGTTACTGTTCCCGCGGAGGTGCGGGGACTGACATGACCGACATGATCGCCGGGAAAATCGTTGTGGCCGAGGAAGAAATGGCCGCTCGCTGGAGCGAGGTCACCGATCTCGAGCTGGAGTTCGCCGTCCGGCGGGCGCAGCTGGGAACGACAGCCGCGACGCAGGCGTTGCTGGAGGAGCTTCGGGCGAAGCCGTCCGAGTGGACCGCGGAATGCCTGGCGGTCGCGGTGGCCGCGCTCGACGACGTCCGGCGCACCGGCCAGCTTCCCGGGCCGGTGCTGGAAGAGCTGTCTGTCGCGTGATTCCGCCTGGGACCACAACGAAAACGGGCGGCCGGCAACCCACCGGGCCGCCCGTTTCCCGTCAGGTCACACGAACCGGCGCCGCCCGGCCAGTCCGCCGAAGATCATCTGCGTCACCATCACCACGAGCAGCACGATCAACGACACCGTCCAGCCGCCGGTCGCGTCGTGCAGCAGGCCGAACACGAACGGCCCCACCGCCGCGAGCAGATACCCGAAGCCCTGCGCCATTCCCGACAGCCGCGCCGTCTCGGCGCCGGTCCGGGCTCGCAGCGCGATCACTGTCAGCGCCAGCGAGAAGACGCTCATCCCGATGCCGAGCAGGAGGCTCCACAGCAGCGGCGAGAAGCCGGGCGCGAAGATCAGGCCGAGCATGCCGGCCGCACCGAAGACGCCCAAGCCGAGGATCCACGGGCTCTGGCTCTTCTGCCGCGCCGCGATCGGCGGGATCACCAGGCTGATCGGCACCGCGATCACCGAGATCAGGCCGAGCAGCAGCCCGGCGTCGGCCTTGCTGACGCCCGAGTCGATGAACACCTGCGGCAGCCAGCCCATCACGATGTAGGCGATGAACGACTGCAGGCCGAAGAAGATCGTGACGATCCACGCCAGCGGGCTGCGCATCAGCGACCGGGCCGGTGCGGCACCGGCGGCCGGACGCGGCGGCCGGCCGGCACCGCGCGAAGCGATCAGCCATGCCACCAAAGCAATCGCCGATAGCGCGCCCCACGCGCCGAGCGCGGAACGCCAGCCGCCGAAGGCCGATTCCAGCGGCGGGGTCAGCGCGGACCCCGCCGCGCCGCCACCCTGCAGCGCCGCGGTGTAGACGCCGGTCATGAGCCCGACGCGAGCCGGGAACGAGTCTTTGATGACCACCGGGATCAGCACGTTGACCAGCGCGATTCCGGCGGTGGCGACGAGCGTGCCGCCCAGCACGACGTACGGTCCGTCGAGCACCCGCACCACCAGGCCGACGGTCAGCACCGCCAGCGCGAGCCCGATCGCCCGGCCGATGCCCAGTCGGCGCGACAGCACGGGCGCGGCGAGCCCGGCACCGGCGAAACAGAGGCCGGGCAGGGTCGTGAGAATGCTCGCCCACACCGCGGAGGCGCCGAGGCTTCCGCGCATTTCCGCGAGCAGCGGGCCGACGCTCGTGATCGCCGGCCGCAGGTTCATCGCCGTCAGCACCACCGCGATCGCCAGGAGCACACCGCCGGCCACCACGCCCGGGCGGCGGCCGCGGGGGACCTCTTCCTCGAGGCTGCCTTCCAGCTCCAGTTCGAGCCGGTCGGAATAGGTGGCTGTGGACACGGCTGCGGCGTCTCGGGAATCGGCGGGCATGTGCGCTACTATTCCATACGTAGGATGATTGGATGAAGGGATCAGGCTGTGCCGTTGGCCACCACCCGCCGCGCCGGACTCGTCGACCAGGTCATCGATCAGCTGCGCGAGGCGGTCACCGCCGGAGAATGGCTGATCGGGCACCGGATCCCGACCGAGCCGGAGCTGTCCGCGCAGCTGGGAGTCGGGCGCAACACGGTCCGCGAGGCCGTGCGCGCGCTGGCGCACACCGGAATCTTGGAAGTCCGTCAGGGCGACGGCACGTATGTACGCGCGACGAGCGAGGTGTCCGGCGCGATCCGCCGGCTGTGCGGGACGGAACTGCGCGAGGTGCTGCACGTCCGCCGGTTGCTGGAGGTCGAGGGTGCCCGGCTGGCCGCGACCGCGCGCACCGAGGAAGACCTGGCCGAATTGCGTGTGCTGCTCAATCGGCGGGACACCGACTGGGACCAGGGGAATATCGACGATTTCGCCCGCAGCGACGCGGAATTCCACCAGGTCGTGGTCCGGTGCGGGCACAACGGATTGCTGCTGGAGCTCTACCGCGGGCTGATGGAAGCGATCACCGCGAGCGTGGCGTCCACTTCGGACAACCCGGAGCACGCGGAGGACATCCGGCACCGGGAGCTGGTGAACGCGATCGAAGCCCGCGACGCCGACCGGGCGGCCGCCGAAGCGGCGGGCTTCCTGGACGAGCTGATCGCCCGGGCCGAGGGTTTGTGAGTGTTTAGCCGGTTGCGGCGCACCGCGTTCCGGCTGCCTACGTGCGGGCTCAAGCGCCCCAATGCCACATTGGGTGCATCAGACGCACCCAATGCCACATTCGGTGCGTCCCACGCACCCAATGCCACATTGGGGCGCACTATCGCCTCTCGCCCCGAACCGTCGGAGGTCCCGCCTCGTGAGTGTTAATCCCGGTTAGAACCGGGATCGCCACTCACGAGAAGTCTTACGGAAGCGTCAGGATCTCCGCGCCGTCAGCCGTCACCACAAGCGTGTGCTCGAACTGGGCGGTCCACTTCTTGTCCTTCGTGGTGACCGTCCAGTCGTCGCTCCACACGTCGTAGTCGATCGTGCCCAGCGTGATCATCGGCTCGATGGTGAAGGTCATGCCTTCTTCGATCAGCGTCTGCACCGAGGGCTCCTCGTAGTGCAGCACCGTCGGCGCGGTGTGGAACGCCGGGCCGACGCCGTGGCCGGTGAAGTCGCGCACCACGCCGTAGCCGAAGCGCTTCGCGTACGCCTCGATCACGCGGCCGATCACGTTGAGCTGGCGGCCGGGGCGGACCGCCTTGATCGCGCGTGCGGTCGCCTCGCGGGTGCGCTCGACCAGGAGCCGCGCCTCCTCGGAGACGTCGCCGGCGAGGAACGTCGCGTTGGTGTCGCCGTGCACGCCGCCGATGAAGGCCGTCACGTCGATGTTGCAGATGTCGCCGTCCTCGATCACGGTCGAGTCCGGGATGCCGTGGCAGATCACCTCGTTCAGCGAGGTGCAGCACGACTTCGGGTAGCCGCGGTAGCCGAGCGTCGACGGGTACGCGTGGTGGTCGAGCAGGAACTCGTGCACCACCTTGTCGATGTCGTCGGTGGTCGCGCCCGGTTTGACCGCCTTGCCGCCCTCTTCGAGCGCCTGAGCGGCGATCTTCGACGCGACCCGCATCGCCTCGATGACCTCGGGCGTGCGCACTCCGTTGCCGGTGTCCCGCTTCGGCGCCGGCCGGTCCACGTACTCGGGGCGGGCGATGTCGGCGGGGACGGCACGGCGCGGCGTCTGGACGCCGGGCTTCAACGGGGCGCGAACGGACATGTCCCCAGCCTACGACCTCGCCCGGCCGCGGCGCAGCCAGCTCAGAACAGCACCGTCGCGTACTGCCCGACCTGCTGGAACCCGATCCGCCGGTACGCCGCGAGCGCGGGCGCGTTGAACCCGTTCACGTACAGGCTCGCGGTCCGGCCGAGACCGTGGACCAGGCGGTTCACCACCGCGGCGGTGCCCGCGGTGCCGAGCCCGCTGCCGCGCCGGTCCGGATGCACCCACACGCCCTGGATCTGGCCGACCCGCGCGGACATCGCGCCGATCTCGGCCTTGAACACGACCTCGCCGTCCTCGAACCGGGCGAACGCGCGGCCGGTCGAGATCAGCTCGCTCACCCGGGCGCGGTAGCTGGCCCCGCCGTCGCCCGCGCGCGGGTCGACGCCGACCTCCTCGATGAACATCGCCACCGCCGCGGGCAGATAGCGGTCCAGTTCGTGCGGGCGGACGGTGCGGACCTGCGCGTCGGCCGCCACCAGCGGATCGCCTTCGAGCGCCATCAGAGGCTGGTCGCCGCGGACCTCGCGGGCCGGTCCCCATTCCGGCGACAGCTCGTCCCAGAGCCCGAGCACCTGCGGCGCGGGCCCGACGAGCGAGGAGCAGGTGCGCTGCCGGCGCAGCGCCCGGTCGGCGAACGACCGCAGCGCCGAAGCGTTGCCGCGCAACGGGATCAGGTTCGGACCGGCGAAACACAAACCGGTGAGCCGTCCAGCGCGGACCGGACGGGAATCGGCCGCCCACAGCTCGCCACCAAGCCGCCACGGGTCGAGACCGGCCGCCTCGACCCGGGCGCTGACCATGCAGCTGCCCACCGGGTCGGCGGCGAGTGCAGCGCGCACCGCCGGATAGTCCCGATCATCGAGCAGCCGTGCACCTGCAAGCCGCAACACGGACTCCAGAGTGCCAGATGAACCGGGTGAACGGAACGCGAGCCGGTCGACACGCTGAGATGAACGATTCTCACACCCGAACGGCGGCGCCCTCCCGGGCTCAGGCGCCGACAGAGGCCGAAGCG